>CATOOY010000009.1 GCA_951801995.1 uncultured Erysipelotrichaceae bacterium | reverse complement strand
AAGAGCTTTTTTAAGTAATACTTTTTCAGGTTCACAGTTAAACTGATTTAAGTACTAATGTAGTCTGAAGATACTAAGTATCCTATATTATTATGAGCTTCTTTTTTCCTATTATGTTTAACTATTTTTACCAATAGATTATTATGCTTTTTCTACCTGATAATAAGTAGTATTAATAGCAATTCCTAAAACCAAAATATAAGATAAAATATAAACAAAAATCATGAGTATTACAATAGCAGAAAGTCCACCATAAATCATATTATAATTTCCAAAATGACTCACATAATAAGAATAGATAGTAGTAACAACGGCAAAAGAGATAGTAGAAAAAAGTGCTCCTATATTTACATATTTACTTTTAATTGTCGCATCAGGTGCCATAGTATACAAAAGTTTTACTAAAATAAATACAACAAATATAGCAAGTGTCCATTTTAATATATAATAAACTATATATATTGTTCCCTTTATTTTTTGAAATAAACCTAATGAAAAAATAAAATCCAATATAGTATTACCAAAAGCCAAAATAACAAGCATAAATAAAAATAAGAAAACAAGTATTACTGTCATAAATAAAGCTTTTACACGCCTATTCAAATAAGAAGAATCATCTAGTTTATAAAGTGCATTGGATGCAATAATAATAGAATGCGCACCATTAGAAGCGACTACAAAACCAACAATCATAGAAAAACCTACTTGAATACTAACACTATTTCCAATAAAGTAAGGAAGCAATAAATCAGCTATCTCTTTAGGAACAGAAGTATCCATAAACTGCACAATACTATCTGTCGAAACTGATAAAGCACTTGCAAAAAATACAATCAAAGTAATAATAGGAAAAACAGACAAAAAAAGGAAAAATGCAAGTTGACCAGGAAGAACACGAAGTTCAGGCTTCTGTATTATTTTTATAAATTTTAATATTTTCTCATTTTTAGTAAACATGTAAAATCTCCTTTTCAAAAAGGCAAAGATCCCTTTGCCTAATTATTTGATTCTTCTTTTACTGTCTTCATATCTAAAGTAGCTTCATTAATAGCATCATCTATTGTTTTAATAGCATCTACAATCATACTATACCCAATAGCTGCACCAAAACCATGTTCAAGCTCTTTAAATTCTTTATTTAATTTTTTCTTATAAGCCAAAACTTGCTTTTCTTCATACCCTACTAAGTAAACTAAGAATTCATTACCATCAGTACGAATAATCTCACTATTAATAATTTGATTTTTAATAAGAATATTAGCTGCAGAAGCAATAACATTATCACCTTCTTTATGACCATAATTATCATTAATATAGGCAATGTTATTTAAATCAATAATGAGAATAGTTTGTGGATAAACATCACTATCATCCCAATGTTGAATATTATCATTTAGATAATTTCTATTTTTAAGAGAAGTAAGTCGATCAATATATTTTAACTTATCCTCTCTTTTTACAGATTTTTTATCTTCTTTTGGTCTAATAAATATTCCTAAAATACTCTTTACTATATAAAATACACCCATAGTAGCAAAAATATACAAAAGAATATCTAAAACAAAATTAAAATCATGATTGGTATGCATCAAATGTATCATAGATTGATCCATATGTGCTTTCCCAGAAGTAAAAGATATATAGAAATTAAAGAAATCTGTAAAAATAGTGTTTGCTTTTGTATCATGTATAACATAATAGTAACCAGGTCTTACAACATATTCATAAGAAATACGATAATCTTTAAGTTCATTTTGTTTATAAAAATCATAAGTATATTTATCTAAAGCAAGAATAGATTTATTATCTATTTTTTGAAAAAGTTCTGTAAGGGTAGAATAAGAAACAACTTTTATTCCTTTTTCTTTTAATTGTTTTTCAAGTTTCGTATTTTTTAAAGTCACTACTTCTTTAGAACCAAGACTTACTAAAGCATGTAAATCCAATGTATTTTCCAAAGTAGATAAAATTACAGCTTCAGATTTAATATTACTAACTGTTTTTTTTGTATCTACTTTATATTTTTCTGCTACACTATAAGAGAAAATAAAATCCAATTTACTTTCATCAAAATCACTTAATAGTTTTTTAAAATTATTATATTTTTGATATTTTATTTCTATATTAGCTATCTTAGCAAAAGAATCAATATATTCTTTATTAAATCCCATAAGTTTCCCAGCATAAGTAATATCAAAAGGACTATTTTCTACAAAACCATATACATATCTCTTACTACGAAAATCACTTTTTTCTTTTTCAGATATATTTTTAAAAGAAAAGTAATTATCAGAAAAATGTTCTGTATAAGATTTTTCATATTGCATTCCTGACCATTTATCATAATATTTTCTCAAAATTTTATTTAAAGTTTTATTTTTGCCCATTTTAAGAACATAATTTTTTTGACAATCTGCCATTTGATAAATAACATGTAAATCATTTTCTAATATTTCTTTTAAATATAGATTTTTAGGTACTGCAATAGATTGAATCCCACTCATTTCATCTTTAAGAGCTGTAAATAAAGAAGAATAATCAGGATAAGCCTTATATAAAAGTGTAGAAGGTTGATCTAAATAAGAAGTAATTTTTTCCATATCATCTTCCACAACACCTATTGTTTGAATAGGCAAAGAAGATGGCTTATCATACTTTTCTTTTACATGAGACAAAAGAACATAATTGTCTTGATAAAAAACCAAGTCATTAGAAGAAACACTATCTACTACTTGAAAACGATATTCTTTATCGTTATCATTTGCAATCTTATTAAATTCCAAATTAGTATGTTCCTCAAGTTCTGTTACAAAGTCTAAAAAAACACCTTTACCTTCATAATTAAAAACTGGTATATTATTGGTAATAGATAAATCTATAATTGCATTTTTATTTTTTTCTATCCATTTTTTTTCTTGAAGTGTTAATGTAGAGGTTTCATCTTGTCTAACAAAAAAGAAATAGCTAAAAACCCCTAAAATAGCCAAAAGAAAGAATAAAACAATAATTAATTTTTTATTTTTCATAATATCACCTAACTATTTACCCAAGTAAACTCCCCATCATCTTTTCCTTTATAACCGATAGCAGGATAATTCTCCCCTTCTCCTACAAAATAAAATTGTATATCATAAAGTTCTTTTTCTTTTGCACTAAAATTTTCTATACTTTGAATAGAGACATTCTTTAATTCATCAAGTACAGCCTCACTTTTTATTTCTACAAATAAATTAATAACTCTACCTGTAATAAATGCATCTACTTTTTCTACACCTGTATATTCTGTAAGTTCCTCTGATACCTTTTGAAGTTTATCCTTACTTATTTTTGCTCTTTGAATATCATCTAGTCTATCACCATAAACATTTCTACTAGAAGAAAAAAAGAAAATTTTAAAAAAAATCAAAATAAGAATAAAGAAAAGCATACTAATTCCTATTATAATAGATTCCTTTTTATGTGCTTGTATCCAACTCACCATACCACCTCTAGTAATAACATTATACTATATTTTATCTTTATTAGCAATTATCTTTCCATATTTTTTAAAAATTAGCCACATAATTATATAAATGTCAGACTGTTGACAAATAGGTAAATAAAAAGCTTATTTGTCTTTTGTATGAAAAAATATTGTACTTTTTGAGCCTCTTTTCATAAGTTTTAAATATCCTTATAACTTTTATTTATAGGGACTTATGATACTTTTATTTTTGGGAGATATGCACATACTTTCAAAAGTAGTAAATTAGTAATAAAAAATTAAAACTTTCAAAGTTTTAATTTTAAGTATTTTCTAAATACTATGTAATGGACTGACCCCCAAAAGTTGAACAGTTTAATTATTCAAGAATTACGACCTGTAATGGACAGAAAACAGTTCTTTTAATTTTTCCCTAATTCTATCATAATTATAATAATGAATATAATCATCTATCTGTGAAATGAATAGTACTTCTTCATATGTCATCAAAAAATTCTTTTGTATAATAATATATTACTCTTTTTGTTTGTATATATTAGTATAGAGCTTTGGTTCTACCAACAAAGTTCTATTGCGATTTTTGTTGTACTTGCCAACTGCTTGCCACATCACAACTACTACTATGTGGAGCAGGATCTGGCATCTTCATACGAATAATCATAGGTACCTTAAATGCACTACCAAAAGCAACACAAGCACCAGGCTGCAGACTTTTTTGTTTTTCCACAATCTCAGCACTAATATTAGGAAGCATCTTCTTAATATAATCTAAATCCCTTGGATGTGTCATTTTAAAAATAATAAAATTACTACATTGTGAAATAACAGTCTCAGAAATTTCCACTGGTCTTTGTGAAATAAGATTTAACATAAGACCATACTTTCTTCCCTCTTTAGCAATTCTATCAAAAATATTATATCCAATTAAATAAACATCACTATCTTTTTGAACATATCTATGACATTCCTCTAAAAAAACATGAAAAGGAATAGTAGCTCTATTTGCTAATTTTTTAGAAAAAGTAAATAAAAATCTACAATAAATTTTAACAATTACTTTTGCAAATGAATCATCAATATCCTCTAAATTAAAATTGACAATCTGTGCCTTACGACCATTATAAGTAACCAAGCTAGAAATAAAATTTTCTAAAGTAATATATTGTGGATAATTAAAGAATTTAGCATTTTCACTAATAACAATAGAATGAAGTCTTACTTTTAAAGTAACAGCACTATTATAAGCTTTTTCATTATTTAAAAGTCCCTCACTAATTAAAGTAAAATTCAAAGCTTTCTCCATATCAAGTAAAGTATAAGGATTGGTTGCAGATGGCTCATAAGAATCAAGTTCTTCATCAATAAAAGAAGAAATATACTGTGTAACCAAAACACTTTCTGTAAAATTACCAGCAGTATCTATAATAAAGCACTCTCTAAATTTTCGAGTATAACCAATACCCTGTACAGGAGATTCTGTATTAAACTCTAAAGTAGAACAAGTATTCAAAATAGAAAAAATATCATTTCTCTTACTAGAAGCAGTTTGATTTGTATATAAAATAGTCATAATTGCTTTTGCTATTAAATGATTTTTATATTTATTAGCACTCTCACTGGTTTCAGCAAAAATACGAGTTAGTTTCAACATTCTTTCAATAATAGAAAGTTGATTATGTTCTTGAGCATCTAAAAGTAAAGCCAAATCATCCAAATTAAGAAGCCACAAAGGAATTCTAATTTGTTCCCCACCCTTTTTCAAATCATTATCATTTGTAGTATAAAACTTAAAATGATAATTAGGATTAATCTCATTCATTTTCATAAAAGAATTATGATATTCTCCATAAGCATCAAAAATAAGAAAATTAGATTTATAAGGCAAAAGTTTAGGATTTTGAAAAATGTTTTGTAAAATACGGGCTACTCCACAAGATTTTCCACTACCACTATTACCAAGATAAGCACAGTGACTACTAAGTAATTGATTAATATCTACATTGATATTTAAATCGTCATATAAAGGAGATACCCCTAAAGAAAAACTAGTATTTGTATCATCACCAACAATAAGTTGTACCTCTTCTTTAGTAATAATTCTAGGACGAGCAGATAAAGTAGGTTTACGAAGAACACCACCTATAAAATGATCTTGAACAATTTCTCCAAGAAAACGAATCTTAATGATTTCTTCTCCAACATCTTCTACTTCTCCAAGTATCTTTTTTCTATCATCTTCAAAAATAATATGCATATTCATTAAATTTTCAGCTATTTGTACACTAGGATCTATCTTTACATGTGCCATATTGTCCCCAATATAAATAATTTTTCCTAACATTATATCACCCCTTATAATAAACTTTCTAATAGCTCTTTTATTTTTTTATCTTCTACTTTATCTATTATACCATGAAATTTTTCTTTTTTTTCGAAAAGATGCAACTTTTTTTCATATTCTTCTAATTTATGTACAATCTCCCCTAATTGTTTAGATACTGCATTTCTACTGACCACATGATTTTCACTAATTTCTGATAAACTAAGATCATGAAAATAATAATCCATGAAATATTCCCTTTGTTTATCTGTTAAAAGTACACCATAACAATCAAAAAGATCAATAAAATAAAGTTTTTGTTCCATTAAAATCCCACCAATTGTAAAATGAATAATAAAGAAGCAAGAATATAAAGAATTGGCATTTTCTTCTTTCCTAAATAGCGATAGCTATTATAAGCACCTAGCCATAAAAACAAAATAGCACTAACAAGTAAATAAGAAAGTATATTTTGGTAAAATAAGTAAGATATTCCCAAAACAATCATAACAAAAAAAACAAAAAATTGTAAAAAAAGTGTAATCTTATGTTCTTTTTTTAAAGTCTGCTTTTTAATATTAGGATTCTGATTTTCTTTCATATTACCACTCCTTAAATAAACCATAAATATATTTTTCAATATCAAATATTTTTAAATCGGTCTCCTTTTCACCAAGACCTATATATTTAACAGGAATACCTGTTTCTGCTTTAATAGCAAGAACAATCCCACCTTTGGCTGTACCATCTAATTTTGTAAGTATAATTCCTGTCACATCTGTAATTTCACGAAAATTTTTAGCTTGACTAATCCCATTTTGACCAGCACTTGCATCTAGTACAAGCAAAGTCTCATGAGGAGCACCTTCTATCTGTTTCCCAATGACTTTATTCATTTTTTCCAGTTCTTTCATTAAGCCTATTTTATTTTGGAGTCTTCCTGCAGTATCAATAAAAACAACATCATAATTTTCCTGTTTTGCTTTCTCTAAAGCATCATAAATAACACTGGAAGGATCTGCATTTTCCTTTGAAAAAACGTCTACATGTATTTTATTTCCCCATTCATGAATTTGTTCCACAGCACCAGCTCTAAACGTATCCCCAGCAACCATTAAAACCTTTTTTCCCATCTCATGTAATTGATAAGCAAGTTTTCCAATAGAAGTAGTTTTACCTACCCCATTTACACCAACAAAAAGTAAAACAGTAGGCCCTTCTTTCGCATAATTTATTTTGCTAGATAAAATATCATTATTTACATATATAATAAACATTTCATCTACAATAATTTCTTTTAATAAAGAAGCACTCGTTATATTCTCATGTTTCACACGCTTTTTAAGTGTATCCATAAAATCCATAACTGTATGAACACCCATATCTGCCATAATAAGAATTTCTTCCAATTCATCAAAATAATCAGAATCAATTTTATTATATTTTAAAGTAAGCAAATTAAGTTTAGAGACAAATTCCTTTCTTGTTTTTTCAAGACCCTTATCATAAGAGACAATTTCTTCCTTTTCTTTTACACTTTTATTATCAAATATCTTTTTAAAAGACTGAAATATTCCCATATATATCACCACTTTCATTGTACACCAATTTAAAAAAAATTACATCTTTATTTTTATAAAACAAATAATTTATACACATTTGAAGTAGACAAATCCAAAAAAAAAAGTTATAATGTTAAAGTTGATTTGCGAAAAAGAAAGGAGAAAAAAATGAAAACAAAAAATATCGAGGATACCAAAATTGTTGCACTAGGTGGCCTCGGAGAAGTTGGTAAAAATATGTATTGTATCATGCATAAAAACCAAATCATTATAACGGATGCTGGTATTACTTTCCCAGCTGGTGAAATTCTAGGTATTGATTATGTAATTCCTGATTTCACCTTTCTAAAACAAAATGAAAATAAAATAAAAGCTTTATTTATTACGCACGGACATGAAGACCATATAGGAGGAATTCCCTTTTTATTACAAACAGTTAACATTCCTGTAATATATGCTCCCAATCAGGCAGTAGGACTCATCAAGAAAAAACTAGCAGATAGAAATATACAATATAAAAATATCGTCGTATATACAGAAGATACCAAAGTAAAATTTAAAGATATGGAAGTAGAATTTTTTAGAATTGCACATTCTATTCCAGATTCACATGGAATAGCCATTACAACTTCAAATGGTACAGTGGTAACAACAGGAGATTTTAAATTCGATCTAACACCAATAGGACCTATGGCAAATTTACACAAAATGGCTGCAATTGGAGAAAAAGGAGTAACACTACTTTTAAGTGATAGTACCAATGCCTTAAATGAAGGAATGGGAAATAGTGAATCAAAAGTAGATGAAACATTATCAGAAATATTAGGAGGATACAATGGTAGAATTATTATCGCAACCTTTGCTTCTAATATCTATCGTTTAAAACACATAGTAGATTCTTGTAAAAAAAGTAAAAGAAAAATAGCTATTTTTGGTAGAAGTATGGAAAATAACATAGAAATTTCTATTGAAGGAGGATATATCAAACACAAAGATATATTTATTTCAGCCGAAGAAGCAAATCATCTACCACCCAAAAATGTATGTATTTTATGTACTGGTTCCCAAGGAGAACCTTTAGCAGCATTATCTAGAATTGCAGAAGGAATCCATAAGCAAATCAAATTACAACCAGATGATCTAGTTATTTTTTCTTCCTCTGCTATCCCAGGAAATGCACAAAGTATTTCAAGAACAATCAACAAACTCTATTTAAAAGGAGTAACCGTTTATACAAACACATCTCTTTCAGATATCCATACAAGTGGACATGCAAGCGAAGAAGAATTAAAATTAATGATTCGTTTAATGAAGCCAAAATATTTTATGCCATTCCATGGGGAATATAGAATGTTAAAAAAACATGCTGATTTAGCAGTTCTCTGTGATGTTCCAAAAGAAAACACTTTTGTTTTAAAAAATGGAGATGTACTATCTATGTATAAAGGAAACATAAAAAAAGATAGATTCATCCAAGCAGGAGATGTATACATAGATGGAAACAGAATAGGAGATATCGGAAATGCAGTTATTAAAGATAGAAATATCATGGCAAATGATGGTATTGTAGTAGTAATTGCGAATATAGACACCAAAGCAGGAAAACTATTAAACAGATTAAATATTACAACAAGAGGATTTGTATTAGTAAATGAAAATGAAGAATTATTAAGAAATCTTGAATATATTAGTAAAAAAGCAATCGACAGTAAATTAAAAGGCAAAATAAATTATACAGAAATAAAAAATGAAATTATAGCAGAACTTTCTTCCTATATTTATGAAAAAACAGGAAGAAAGCCAATTATTTTACCAGTTATAATGAATATAAAAAAAGAAGCAAAAGAAAAATGTACTAAATAGTATTTTCTAATGCTTCTTTTATTTTGTAATATTCCTTTTTCAAAACAAAAAAAGAAGTTGCACAATTTGCTGGACTAGTAGAAGGTAGATAAATACAAGGAATCCCAGTTTGTGGATAAATATATTTCTGATAAAGTGTATAGGCCTTTTTCCCTGTGGAAAAAATAGTATGAATTTCTGTTTTAGAAAGAAGCCCTGCAATATCATTACAAACTACCTCACGAATACTTTGATCACTTGCTCCTTCTATTATACAAGATGCAACTACATCCCATAAAGCAATATGGTAATCTAACAAAAAGTTTACTTTATCTTCAACACTATCAAGAGAAATATCAAAAATAGTTTCTAAAATTGGCCAAAAACGATTTTGTTTATGTGCATAGTAAAATTTTACCTCTCTCGACTTAGGAGAAGGAAGAGAACCCAAAATAAGCACCTTTGACTTAGCATCAAAAACAGGATCTAATTCATGATATACTTTTTCCACAAAATCACCTATTTTATCATACCTCATATTTAAGTAGTAGGCAATGAAAAAGTAGTAGATTCTCTATCAATACCATTAAAATAATAATTAGGAATAGAGCCCTCTATCATTTTAATAGAAATAGGTACACTATTTTCTACCACTATTTTTTTAGAAAGAAAAGGAAGCAAAGCCTTCTCTGTTACTTTTATCTGCATACTTACTTCCATTAAAGCATTATTAATACCATAATTTGTAATTTTTGTTTTAATATTACTATTAATATCTCCAAGTAAACTAAATTTAATAGGTATTTTAGGTCCCAAATTAGATAAAAAGGAATTCCCAAAAATAACCCCACTTGGTATTTCATAGACAATTCCCTTTTTCAAATTTTTTTCATCATAATGAATAAGAAGTTCATCAGGAAGCTCTAATAAATCAATATTTCCTTCTTCTATTTGTTTCAAACTAAGTTGAATACTAGAAGTAGTGGTACTTAAAAATTTATTAACAACTACAGAATTAAAATCAATTGTTTTAATTTCACCATTACTATCTTTTGTTACAATAAATAAATCATCAATACTAGCATTTTCTACAAGCTGTTTAGAAATAGCCTTATTGATAATAATATTAGACAATTTCGTAATTTCCATCTCAGCATATTCCATTAAAATGGGAGACGCTTTAGAAGAAATAAAACGAAAAGAAAGAAATAGGAAAAAGAGAAGAAAAAAGAAAAAGAGAATAAATTTTTGTATCCTTGTTTTAGGTATAATATAAATTTTCCTTTTAAATCTAGCTTTTCTTCTCATTTTTCCACCTCTATTAAAATATATGCATGATTTTAAAAGTTTAGGAAAAAATAAAAATAGGTGAGAATATGAAAGTACAAAATAAAATGAATAAAAAATTAATTACAGCAGAGAAAAAGGAAAATATTTACAGTATAGCACAAAAAATGAAAGAATATGATATTGGTTTCCTACCTATTTGTGACAATAAAAAAATAATAGGTGTTTTAACAGATAGAGATATATGTATTAAAATATTAGCCAATAAAGATTTCCAAAACATAGAAAGTTATATAAGTAAAAATATTATAACAATCCCAAAAGAAGAAACAATAGAAGAAGCACTAAAAAAAATGAAAAAATACAAAGTAAAACGTTTACTAGTAACAGAAGAAAATAAAGTAGTAGGAATTATATCGCTTTCAGATATAATAGAAAATACAAAAGAAAAAGAAGAAACATTAGATACAATAGCCACCATTTTTAAAAGAGAAATAGCACTAAGAGAAAAAACAGCAGAAATAGATTCTTTTTATTTATAAAAATAGCAGAGTATACACCTCTACTATTTTTTTACTTTAAATCGATAAGATATTTCTATTTTTAAATCCTTACGTGCAAGTATCTCGTCAATATCTTGCTCTAAACTTTGCTCTAATTTTTCTTTAGAAACAGCCTTTTCAAATACAGGAAGGGAAAGAACACTATATTGTATACGATAACGATATCGAGTATCTATTTCCTCTTGTCTATAACTTCTATTTTGATTTGTTAGTTTAGATTGATCAGTCCAAGCACTCCAAGTAGTATAATTACAAAGTTCACTATCTTTTAAAGTATAACCAGAAGGAGCAACTGCACTATATCCAGAATATTGTCTTTTTGCTCCATTATAAAAACGCCACTGTTTATCACGATAACGATACATTTTAGCGCTACCTTCATTATTATCTTTAACATATTTTTTTGAAGAAACAACTTCTACTGCATAAGCACCATTTTTATAATAGATTTTCTTTCCTTTTTTATCCAAATAATACCACTTATACCCAGTACGAGTTTCTATTTGTCGATAAGATTTTTTTTCAGGATAATTTAAAGAGTAATCAGACCATTCAGTATATTTTTCTGTTCTTTGATCTACATTTTCATAACCATCAGGTTTTTCAGAAACAAAATAATCTGTATATACTCCACCATTATCTTTATAATATTTACACTTATTATCACGATAACGATAATATTCTTTTGTTTCTTGTTCAATAGTTTCAATAAATGCATCATTTGGAATAGATGGTAATTTAGAATTTTCTAAAGGTAAACGAATATTATATTTTTCATCTGTTTTTACATTTAATTTATCTGTCTCTATAAATTGTGTCCAATTAGTATAATTAGTAGATTTTTTTTGATAATTATAATATGCGATAACATCAAAAATAGGTTTATTTGGTTTTTTACTAATTTCTTTTCCCCATTTTTTATTACTAGAATCACAATAAGCACAGTGAGTAAGTTCTACTGTAACTATATAGTCTTTTATATATTTTGTAATTTTAATTTTACCTTGCGCTTGCTCTTCATTAACTATGATATCTTTAGTTGCTATTTTTTTATCTTCTAGTAAATCAGATAAGGATAATCGAACATAATCACCTTCTGCTTTAGGAAGTATATTTTTATCTTTTGCATAAGACAAAGATGCATCCCTTACTTTTTTTATTATACCATTACAAGTATTATTACGAATAATACTTCGTGTAATAAAAAAGGATAGAACAATAAATATAATAATACCAATAACAATAAGCAACTTTTTAACATAATTTTTATCTTTTTCTATTTGATCTATTACCTTGCCATCTTTTTCCACATACTCTTCTCTCACACATATCACCTATTTCATTTTATCATATTTTATAAAAATTACAAAGAAAAGGAAAAAATTAAGATACGCTTTTCCACATATATACGTTTATATAAGATTGTAAACTAGAGTCATAATAAATAGTAATACTATGATTATAACTTTGTTCTCCGATATTTACTATTTGTTAATATATTATAAGGTACAAAAAACGACTACTATTTAGTAGTCATACTCTTTTAATTTCATTTTTAATTGACAAATGCACAGTATCAGATATAGAAGATGGTTTATAACGTAAAATAGTTTGATTCTTTAAAGCACTATAAATAGTAGGTGCCCCAATAAAAGTAAAAAAACCAACCCAAATACCATCTTTATAAGGTAAATGATAAAATTTTTCCGTAAAAGGAATTGCTATTGAGAAAGAAAAAATAAGATTTAAAAACCAAATATAAAAACTCTTCTTTATAAATGGTAAACTTTTAAATTTTTGAAGCAATGCCATAACTACCATACTAAGTGTAACAGCTATTGTCAGTAAATCAATTAATTGTGTTGGAAAAATATCCTCCATAAATTACCTCCCATTAAAAAGAATCCTTCACCTTGTCTTTTTTCAAAATTTATATAAATCACCCTGTTACTCTTATATATGTAAAAATTATATTTATGTATAGGAAATATGTCTATGTCCACAGAAAAAAGAATATAGTAGTATAGGTGATTTCATGAAAAAAATTCTTTTTATAAGTACAACCCTTTTCTTTCTATTTTTATGTCTTTTTATAAAGAAAGAACAAACAGAAGAAGTAAAAACAATTATAAAAAATAATAAAGAAACATTAGTCGCAATTAATTATCCACAAACAAAGTATAAAAACTTAAACAAAGAAATAGAAAAATACATAAAACAAACTTATAAGCTATTTCAAATAGAATATGAAGATTTCAAACATCTAGATGGAAAAGCAGAATTAAATATAGACTATGAATATAGAAAAATAGAAAATAAATATGTTATTGTTACCTTAACAGTAAACATGGATGCACATGATGAAGATAGCCCCTATAAAGAAATGAAAACCTTTGCCTACGCACTATCTGAAAAAAAGATAGTATCACTAATGGATATTATAAAACATAAAGAAAAAGTAATGCAAAATATCCATGATCAAATTTTATATAAATATCATATTGAAGCAGAAGAGTTATTAACAAAAGAGAAAATAGAAAAATATCCCTTTATGATAAAAGATGATACATTAACACTTTATATAAAATATTACCAAAGAGAATTTACCTATTTAGTAATAAATATACCTATGAACCAATTTAAAAATGAAAAAAAAGAAACCAATAAAATGGTAACAAAAATAAAAGAAAAAAATGTGATAGATCCAAATAAAAAAGTAATCGCACTTACCTTTGATGATGGACCAAGTAAATATACCAAAGAAATCATAAATATATTAAAAGAATACAATATAAATGCTACTTTTTTCGTTCTAGGAAATAAAATATCGCTATATAGAGAAACTTTATCAAAAATGATTGAAAATGGAAATGAAATAGGAAATCATTCTTACAATCATAAATGGATGATTAAATTAAATGAAAAAGAAATTAAATGGCAAATTGAGAAAACAAATGAAATCTTAAAAGAAGAATTAAATTATACGCCTACAAGTATTAGACCCACATATGGATCTATAAATAACAAAATAAAAGAAAGTACAAATTTAAATATTGTTTTATGGACAGTAGATACTTTAGATTGGAAAATAAAAGATCCCAAAAAAATAGCAAACAGAGGCATAAAAGTACAAGATGGAAGTATTATTTTAATGCATGACGCTCATAGTAGAACAGCAAAAGCTTTAAAAATTATGATACCAAAATTATTAGAAGAAGGATATGTTTTTGTTACAGTAGAAGAACTAAGAGAAATCAATCTAATTAGAAAGAAAATGTAATGGATATAGAAGATATAGAAACATTCGATCCAGATAGTTTAGATAGTGATGCGAATACAGATGCAGTATCTATTTTAAAAGGACAACTAATAGGTTCTGCTTTTTATATTGTGGTTCTTCTTTTATCAATTATAATACTATATAACCAAATATTAAAAATAGAAAAAGATTCCCCCTTTTTAACAGAGGAAACCGTATCAAATTTAAATATAATAAATAGAGTTATTGTTTTAATTCTAGTTTTATACTTCTTCTACACTACAATTGAAAATATACGTTTAGCAGAAGAAAGTGGAAATGAAACAAAATATTTAAAATTACAACAAATAGCTTCATTATTAACTGTAGTATCTGCTATTATCGTACTATATGTTTCACTAGAGCAATCCAATAAAAGTTTTGTTCCATTGTCTGCAACGGACAATCCAAACTTATAAATCTTTTTCTAAACAGTATGTATGGCACCTTGCATCCAACTTTTCTATTATAGAATCTACCTCATCAAAATCATGAAAACGAGCACCAGAAGCATAAATATGCCCCCCACCATGAAATTCACTTGCTATATCATTAATAATAGGGCCACGTGAACGAATATAACCACGAATATTTTCATGTTTTACATCTTCTGCAAAAAAACCCCATGCATATACTTCATCAATATAATTAAAACGATCTATCATATTTCCTGCAGTACCAGCATCTACATCATATTTTTGTAAATCTTCTTCTGTAATTTTCACATATCCAAAACCATTTTCTGTAACTTCTAGCTTAGATAATAAATAACCCTGAAATTTTATCTCTTTTAAAGAACGCATATAAAGATTATCATAAAGAGAAGGAAAATCAATATGTGTTTTTTGTAACAATTTAGAAACAAGTGTAAATGTTTTTTCACTTGTATAACGAAATAAAAAACGATTTGTATCAGCAACAATACCCATATATAATTTTTTAGCAATTTCATCATTTATTTGTAAAGATGTATGAAAAATAAGATCTAAAATCAGTTGACAAGTACTAGAAGCTGTATCATCTATCCACTCTAAATCAGATATTTTTTCAACAAAAGGATGATGATCTATTTTAATACTTTCTTTAAACATAGAAGGATCTGCACCATCTATTCTTTTTTTATCAGGAGTATCTAATATAATAAGTAAAGCATTTTTATAATTTATATCACATGTTTTATCTAAAACACCTACATATTTAAATTTAGAAGAAGGAAGACCAACAGCATATACATTCTTATTAGAAAAAGTATTTAAAATAACATCACGCAAACCAATTTGACTAGCAAGAGCATCAGGATCTGCTCCTACATGTCTTACAATAACAATATCATGATATTTTTTAATTTTTTTATATATTTTTTTATATATATTTTTTTTCATCCAACTTCCTCATTTCTATTTTTCTTTTTATGATATAGAAAAAAAGGATTATGCATCCTTAAAAACTACTACTTTTCCAGATAAAATGACTTTGTTATCACAAACATTATATTTGAAAGAAAAGAAAATAAACGTATTAAATAACATATTATATTCTCAAAATAGGTTCTGCATTTTTTACATAAAAAGTATATCATGAAAAAAGAAAAAAGGCAAACAAAGAACAAAATATGAAGATACTCTTTTCCACATATATATGGTTATATAAGGTTGTAATAAACTTTGTGTATTACTTCCTGAAATACCTGTAGTTTGTTGTGCAATACCATTTGTAGTAAAAACACCACTACCACCTGTATTTCCATAATTGTGTTATATACGAACCAACATTTGATATTTTATTGTAGCAGCCCTACTTCCTAAAATAAAATTATTTAATTAGTCAATTCATAAGTATCTCTTGCAATCATCACTTCTTCATTTGTTGGAATTACAAAACAAGGAATAAGAGAATCAGAAGTAGTAATAATACCCTCTTTTCCAAAACGAGTAATTTCATTTAAATTTTCATCTAATTTTATTCCAAAAGGGGATAATTTTTCCACAATAAGTTTTCTTACATAATCAGAATTTTCTCCTACACCAGCTGTAAAACAAATAGCATCTACATGACCAAGTTCAACATAGTATTTTGCAAGGTACCCCAATACAGATGAAACAAACATATCATGGGATAAAAGAGCATAATGATCATTCAATCTTAATTTTTCTTCTATATCTCTAAAATCACTACTAACTCCACTGATTGCAAGCATACCACTTTGTTTATTTAAAATCGTATCTACTTCAGTAATCGATTTACCTGTTTTATTCATAATATAAGGAATCATACTATAATCAATATCCCCAGAGCGAGACCCCATAATAATCCCAGCATTAGGAGTAAATCCCATAGTAGTATCTATACATTTCCCATTTGAAACAGCAGATAAACTACCACCATTTCCCAAATGACAAACAATAATATTAGCATCATTTTTATTTAAAAGTTCACAAGCTCTTGATGAAACATATTTATGACTCATACCATGAAATCCATATTTACGAACACCATATTTTTCGTACCATTCTCTAGGGACAGCATATAAAAATTTATCTTCCAAAAGAGATTGATGAAAAGCTGTATCAAAGCACCCTACCTCTATAGCATTTGGTATTTCCTTCATAAAAGCACGAATTCCAATCAAATTAGCAGGATTATGCAAAGGTGCTAAATCAGATAACTCTTCTATTGTCTTTAAAACTTCTTCATCTAAAATAACAGAATCAGAATATTTTTCACCACCATGTACAACACGATGACCCACAGCTTCTATTTCATTTAAATCCTTTACAATTCCATTAGAAATAAGTTCACGCGCTAAAATACGAACAGCATCTTCATGTGTTGTTAAAGAAGCATCTTTCTTTATTTTTTCCCCATTTATTTTCATAGAATATTTTCCATCTATTCCAATTCTTTCAAAAACACCTGAAATAAGAACCTTTTCACTAGGCATTTCATATGCTTGAAATTTTAAAGAGGAACTTCCAGCATTTACACATAATATTTTCATAATTTTTCTCCTATCTTTCAAAAACAAAATATTCCCCATTATCAATGGTATATGCATTTAGTATACCATGTTTTGGCAATTCAGAAAAGTAATAAGGAATAAACTTTATAATTCCTCCATGAGACACAAGTAAAACAGTTTTATCATTATCTTTTACAATTTCATCTAAAAAATCAAAAATTCTTTCTAAAACATCTCTAACACTTTCCACACCATTTTGTGTACTATTTAAATCATAATCTGCATACAAACAAGAATCATATAAAGACTTATCTTTTCCTTCATAAAGACCTAAATTTCTTTCTATCAATCTATCATCTAAAAACAAAGGGGCATCACTGACAAGAGTAGCTGTTTGTCTAGCTCTTTTTAAAGGAGAAGAAATAACATAATCAATAGAAAACTTTTTTAAATCATCTCGTAATTTTTGACAAGACGCAATCCCCAGTTTATGAAGAGGAATATCCGTAAGCCCTTGGACTTTTCCTTCTATATTATAATCCGTTTTTTCATGTCTAAGTACAATAATTTTCAATTTTAATTTTCCCTCTCTGGTTTCATTAATGGAAATAAAATAACATCACGAATGGATTCCTTTTCTAAAAGAAACATACAAAGTCTATCAATTCCATAACCAATTCCACCAGCAGGTGGCATACCATACTCTAAAGCTTCTACAAAATCCATATCAATATCATTTGCCTCTTCATTTCCAAGTTCTCTTTCTTTAAGTTGTGCTTCAAATCTTTCATATTGATCGATAGGATCATTTAATTCTGTATAAGCATTAGCAAATTCTCTTCCTCCAATGAAAAGTTCAAAACGATCTACAAATCGAGGATCCTCGGGATTTTTCTTTGTAAGAGGACTAATACAAATAGGATGACCATACAAAAATGTTGGTTGAATAAGTGTTTCCTCTACATATTTTTCAAAAAACAAATTCATAATATGTCCCACACTTTTCTCATGTTCTTCTACTTCTATTTTATGAGAATCTGCTAGTTCCAAAGCCTCTTCTATTGTCATATCCTTATGAAAATCAATACCCGTTTTTTCTAAAATAGCATCTGCCATACTAATTCTTTTCCATTTACCAGATAAATCAATATCATTTCCATACCAATGGAAATTCATTTTACCAATTACTTTTTGTGCTACTTTTTGAAACATAGATTCTGTCAAATCCATCATACCTTCCAAATCAGAATAAGCTAAATAAGCCTCCATCAAAGTAAATTCAGGATTATGTTTAGGATCCATTCCTTCATTACGAAATACACGACCTATTTCATAAACTGCTTCCATACCACCTACCAAAAGTCTTTTTAAAGGCAGTTCTAAAGCAATACGAAGATACATATCTAAATCCTGAGTATTATGATGTGTAACAAAAGGTCTTGCAGAAGCACCTGTTAAAAGAGTAGTAAGAATAGGTGTCTCTACTTCTGTAAATCCTTTTTCATCCATAAAATTCTGAATAGCACGAATAATACGAGGTCTCATAATAGCCACATTTCTAGATTCATCATTCATAATAAGATCTACATAACGTCTTCTATATCTCTCTTCAATATCAGTAAGACCATGGAATTTTTCAGGTAAAGGTTTTAAAGCTTTAACCAAATGAGTATATTCTTGACACTTAATGGTGACTTCCCCAGTCTTAGTCATCATAACAGTTCCTTCTATTCCAACAATATCTCCTATATCAGCACTTTTAAATAAAGAATAACTATCTTCACCCACATCATTAACAGAAATATAAATCTGAATAGTCCCTTTTACATCTTTGATAGAAAGAAAACTAGCTTTTCCCATCTTACGAATAAACATAATTCTACCTGCAATTTTTACACATACTTTTTCTTCCTCTAATTGTTCATGTGTATAATTTTGATATTTATCTTTAATATCTTGTGAAAAAGTAGTACGATCATACCTCTTACCAAAAGGATCAAGTCCTCTTTCTTCCAATAAAGCAATTTTTCCCCTTCTTACCATTTCTTGTTCTGTAAATTTTCTCATTTTTTCACCTCATCATATTCACGTACATAGGAAAAAGTAAACATATCATGCAAAGCTCTCCCATCCTTTTTATATAATATCATACATGTACTAATAAAAACCAGCATTATTTGCAATATTCCCAAAATAGATATCGTTAAAAGATAAGAAAAGGAAGGCAATATAAAGACAAAGAAAGTAGAAAAAACTAAAAAAGCAAGACCATTTATAAGTAAACAACGAACAAGAAAAGTATCAATGCCCACCTTTCCTTCTTTATAAATCTCTAAATGCATAAGCATTTTGCCAAGTGTTCTTCCCTTATTTTTATAAGGAAGTACAATATAATAAAGTATCATAAAAACAATACCAATAACTTCCAATCCTACCTTTTGTTTATCCAAATCTTGTAAAATAATAGAATAGTAATTTAAATAGGTAACAAAATCTATTTTTTTTAATAAAAATTGCTCATTTAAAGAACTCATTTCTATTTGTAAATGATTGATATTACTTGTTTGAAAAAAAATAGAAACCATAAAAATAAAAATACAAAGAATAGCAAAATCAATTAAATAAGCAATAAGTCGTTTATATTTCATAATTTCTCCTTTCATAATCTTCTAATACTTTTAAAAAGTCTGTTTTTGTTTTCGTCTGAAAAAGAACTTCTTTAAATTGCTTAGAAAAAGGAAGTCCCTTTACATAATAAGATGCATGCATACGCATTTCTAAGACAGCTACTTTTTCTCCTTTTTGTTCACACAATAATAAAAAATGTCTTTTTATCATTTGTAACTTTTCTAAAATAGAAGGACTATTTAATATAGGTTTTCCCTCTAAATAAGAAACCACATCCCGAATAAGCCAAGGATTTCCAATAGCACCTCTTCCAATCATAACAGCATCACAGCCTGTTTCTTCTAACATTCTTTTAGCGTCAATAGGCGTTTGAATATCACCATTCCCTATAACAGGTATAGAAACACTTTCCTTCACTTTTTTTATAATTTGTAAATCTGCTTTACCAGAATAACCTTGTGACCTAGTTCTAGCATGAATAGCAATCGCTTTAGCTCCTGCCTTTTCAGCCATAAGAGCAATAGTAGGAGCATTAATACTATCAAAATCCCATCCACTTCTTATTTTAATAGTTACAGGAATGGGAACAACTGAAACAACAGCTTTTACAATCTCATAAACTTTATCTGGATCTTTTAAAAGTGCACTTCCTGCCTGCGCCCTATTAGCAACCTTAGGAACAGGACACCCCATATTAATATCTATAATATCAGGATGCATATTTTGATAGATATACTTAGCAGCCATAACAAAAGAATGGATATCACTTCCAAAAATTTGCTGTGAAATCGGTCTTTCCATCTCTTTCATAAAAAGCATATCTTGTGTCTTTTTATTTCCGTAACAAATAGCTTTATCACTCACCATCTCAGCATAAATAAGACCTGCCCCCATCTCCTTGATAATACTTCTATAAGCACTATCACTAATACCAGCCATTGGAGCAAACACAACCTTATTTTTTATCGCAACATCCCCAATATACCACACTTCCATCACCAATACTATTATAGTATAAATTGTATATATTGACAAGAAATCCTCCAAATAAAAAAGGAGAATTAAGACTTTTTCTCCAAATATTTTATATAAAAGATAGTAACAACAAGTGCAACAAAACTAATCACAATACCGAATTTAAGACCATTTGGTGTATACTTAAATTCTATAACATGTTTCCCTTTTTTCATAGGAACCCCTACAAAAGCCCCCAAGATTTCTTCATAATCTACTCTTTTTCCATCTACAAATACCTGAAACCCAGTATCATAAGGAATAGTAGTAAATAAATACCCCTCTTTATCATGTATAAAAACATTTCCCTTGATATAGTTCTCCTTTTCTTCTACTATCTCCATGCTATTTTGTTTTAACTTTCCAAAAACATCTTCATAAATATCTTGACGAAAGTAATAGGCATAAGGTATATATTTCCCACTATTTTTACTTTTAAGTTCAATAGTAAATTCTCTATCTACACTATCATCTATAAACTCCTGAATAATAAATGCATTACTTGTAAATTCTCCTACTGTTTTCCCCTCTATAAAAAGTTCTACTAAATCATCCCCTTCTAAAAATGTAGAGACAATATTAGGATAAAAATAAACATTATATTTTTTATCTTTTTTCAAAATATATTTATTATCTTCTATTTTCTTCATATTTATTTTTTCATAAATAGATACATCTTCCCCATATAAGCAAGAAACAATAGCGTTTTGATAAGCAAGCCTATCTTCAATATTCATCACTTTACTACACGTTTTTCCCTTTTTAGGGATAACAGTACCAAGACGAAGTGCATATTTATTTTTATATACAGAAACTTCCTTTTTCACAAGATTATAAAATAAATCATCATATAAAGAAATAGGAAAAGAATCTATTTTTTCATAATAAGGATTCATTCCATCTTGTTTGAAAAGATAACGAATACCAAGAAGAGAATCAGCTACAGGCATATTTCGATTATATTCAATAGTATTTCCATAAACACTATATCCAAGTCTAATAAAAAAAGCATATTGATTTTCTGAAATAGTAGAGAGAAAAACACGAACACCATGATAATCAAAATAAAATCCATCATTTAAAGAACGATAAAAGTTCTTTTCTAGTCTATAAAAAGAAGAATCTTTTTCTTGTAAAGAAGAAAGTTCCTTATCAAAGGTTTTATAAAGACCATGTTCTGCTTCTTTATATTGAAATTTAAAATCTTCTAACATAAAGAAAGAGTTTAAAACAAGTTCTGCAAAAACAAGGAAAAGAAGCAATAAAAGTGTTAATTTTTTCTTATCTTTATATTGTATATAACAATATAGAAGAACTAAGTAGAAAAAATATAAAAGGACAGATACAAATACCAAAGGTATTTTCACAAAAGAAAATTGTTTCCACAAAACTAAAATAGCCAAAATAGGATAAACAGGTGCGATAAAAAATAAATGTTTTATTTCTATATATTTTATTTTAGCAAAAGACTTTACAGCAAGAAAAATAAGAAAAAAGCAAAATACAAAAGTATATCTTCCAGCAAAACAAGAAGTAATAGAAAAAGCACTCCACACCATATCCACATAATTTATCAACATGCTAAAAATAAAAATAACAAGAAGAAATAAAGAAGCTCTTTTTTCTTTTTTTTCTATTTTAGGATTAAAAAAATAAAGAAGATAAAGAATGAAAACAAATATACCAACATAAACATGATATCTTTCTCTTGATAAAATTTGTGCATAATTATGACTACCTAAAAAAAGACTAGATAAAATTTCCAAAGGAGAAGATAAAGAAATAGAAGAAAAATCAGATACACTTGTTCTAACAGAAGTGGTAAGTTCTAAAGCAGTTGGAATAGTAAGAAAAGAAGTAAGAAAACCACCTAACAAAGAAGAAATAAAAAACATAAATAGAATATTCCTTTTATTTTTTTTGCACAAATAAAGTTGATAAAAAAAGTAAAGAACAGCAAATAAACAAATAATATATCCCATATAATAATTAGTAAGAATAGTAACCATCAAACTAATAATGTATAAAGTAGGCTTTTTTTTCTCTACAATTCTATCTATTCCAAGCATAACAAGAGGAAGCATATATACAGCATCCATCCACATGATATGAAAGAAATAAGCACTTATATAAGACATAAAAACATAAGAGGTAGAAAAAATAAGTAAATATTTTTTATCTTTAAAATAAGAAGATAAATAAATATACATAGTAAGTCCACTTGTACATAACTTTAAAAGTAGCATAACAAAAGTAGCAACAGAAAGTTTAGAAACAGGAAATAAAAACAAAACAAATAGAAAAGGACTACATAAATAATAAGCATAGGTACCAATCATAGAGCCACCTATTCCTTTAGAAAAAGAATAAGTGGAAAATAAATTTTCTCTAAAATATTGATACAAAGCTTTATATTGTGCTTGTAAATCACAAGTAAAAATAGTCTTTCCAGAAGGGAAAAATAAGCCGAGTGCAAAAAAAAGTAGTAAAAGTAAGAAAAGAGGAATAAAAAAAGATAAAATATAATTTTTTTTCTGTTTTATTTTTTCTATCATACAATCACATCCTTTTTTATTATAGCTTAGTTTTTATAGTAAAACAAGAAAAAACAACTCCATAAGGAATTGTATATAGAATTTATTATGCTCCTGCTTTTGCACATTGAACTTCACTTGAATTTGCTACAGTGGAGCAAGTATAACCATCAAGAGAAACTCCTGAAATAGTAACTTGTCCATCAGAAGCTATTGCCCATGTTCCTGCACTTGGTTTTGTTCCAGAGACATTCAAAGAAGTTACACTACCACTAGCAACTTGTGTTGATTCTAAAAGTGATTCTGTATAATATAATTTAGCTGCATCTACAACACCATAAGCACTATTTACTACTGATTTTTCTCTTGCATTATTAATAACACCGATAACGATTGGAGTTGCGATTAAAGCAATGATAGCTAAAATTACGATTACTGCTAAAAGTTCAATTAAAGTAAAACCTTTCTTATTTTTCATATTTTCACCACCTTACCTTTTCTACATTCTTACTATATCACAAAGGAAAAGAATTCGTCAATGTTTTTTACTATTTTTGACAAATGTTTACCTATTTCGACTCTTTGATAAGAGATGTCCCAGTCATTTCAGAAGGAATAGGAAGATTTAATAAAGATAACATAGTAGGAGCAATATCACCAATCTTACCATTTCGAAGTTCTAATCCTTTTTTTGTAACAATAAATGGCACTAAATTCGTACTATGACAAGTAATAATAGTTCCATCCCTTTCACGCATTTCTTCACAATTTCCATGATCAGCAGTTACAATCATAGTGCCCCCTAATTCTTCAATTTTTCTATAAATTTTTCCAAGACATTTATCTACTGTTTCCAATCCTTTTATAGTAGCTTCTATTACCCCTGTATGACCCAGCATATCCCCATTTGCAAAATTCAGAATAATAACATCAAAATTTTCCATTTCTTGTATCAACTTCTCTGTAATACCAATTGCACTCATTTCAGGTCTTAAATCATAAGTAGCAACATTTGGAGAAGGTACAAGTATTTTCTTTTCTTTTGGATAATCTACTTCTTTTCCACCATCAAAGAAAAAAGTAACATGAGCATATTTTTCTGTTTCAGCAATACGAAGCTGAGAAAGATTATTTGTAGCTAAATAAGAGCCAAATGAATTTTCAAATAAAGTATCCGCAAATGCAAAAGGTGCTAAAACAGTCTTTGTAACAGGAAACATAGTAACTACTTTTAGATTTTCTAATAAAGCAACATCCATTTTATGAAAAGATGGATTGGTAATAGCAGTCAAAAGTTCACGCAAACGATCTTTTCGAAAATTAAAAGTAATAATCCCATCAGAAGAAGAAACCATTCCCTCTTCATCTAAAATAGTAGGAAGCAAAAACTCATCTGTGATTCCTCTTTGATAACTTTTATATAAAAGTTCTTTAATAGAAGACAGTTTCTTTCCTTCTCCCTTTACAATAGCATCATACGCTTTTTGTAATCGATCATAATGATTATCTCTATCCATTGCATAATAACGTCCACTAATAGTAGCAATAGAACCAAAACCAATCTCCCTACACTTATTTAAAACCATATCTATATAAGAATAAGCACTATGTGGATCTGTATCTCTACCATCTGTAAAAAGATGAAGATAAACATTTCTCATATTTTCTTTTTGACATAAATCCAAAAGAGCCAAAAGATGGGAAACATGAGAATGTACACCCCCATCGCTAATAAGCCCCATCAAATGAAGTTTAGAGTTATTTTCTTTAGTATGATGAATTACTTTTAATATTTCTTCATTTTCAAAAAAAGAACCACTAGTAATACTTTGATTTATAATTTCTAAAGGTTGATAAACTACTCTACCAGCACCGATATTCATATGTCCTACTTCACTATTTCCCATTTGACCTTTAGGAAGCCCTACAAAAACACCACTTGCTTCTAAAACACTATGTGGATAAATATTCCAAAGTGCATCAAAATGAGGAGTATGAGCAGCTTTAAAAGCATTCCCATATTCATCATTCCGAATTCCTACACCATCTAATATACAAAGAAGTAAAGGTTTCATATTATCACCATATATATTGTACCATAAAATTACAAAAATATATTTTGAAAATAAAAAAAGAAGATTTTTCTTCTTACAAGGCAAGTATAATAAATATTTAAACGCTTCTTTCCTTGATGCTCACTAATAGATACATATATTTTTAAAATCCTGTCTACTATTTATAAAATTTTTTAGTTCATTTCCAAC
>CATOOY010000008.1 GCA_951801995.1 uncultured Erysipelotrichaceae bacterium | reverse complement strand
GATAAATGGGTAGTAGATAGTTTAAGCAATGATGATAAAGATAAAATAAATGGTGTTTTTGAGGACTAGAGGTCCTTTTTAATTTGTTAAAAAAAATTTTTAATGTTATAATAACAAAGTAAACGAGGTGTGATATGGAAAAGTTTTTACCAATATTATTAGGAACAGATGCGAATGCTTATGGAATGGCTAGATCTTTCTATGAAGAATATAAAGTAAAAGCACTATCTTTAGGAAAAATGAGATTAATAGAAACAAGAAATAGTAATATAGTAGATGTACAAATCTATGAAGAACTAGATACCAAAGAAGTTTTTCTTCCCACTTTATTAAGAATTGGAAAAGAATATAAAGAAAAATATGAAAAGCTTTTATTAATAGCTTGTGGAGATGCGTACTCAGAATTAGTAATTCACTATAAAAAAGAATTACAGAAATATTTTATCGTTCCTTATATAGAACAAGAAATGAAAGAAAAATTAGAAAATAAAAAAGATTTCTATGAAATATGTGAAAAATATAACCTAGATTATCCAAAAACATATATTGTAACCAAAGAAACAAAAGACAAAATAAAATTACCTTTCCCATACCCAGTAGCAATAAAAGCTTCCAATAGTATAGAATATGTAAAAGCAGAATTCCCACATAAAAAGAAAGGCTATAAAGCAGAAACAGAACAAGAATTAAAAGAAATAATAGAAGCAATTTATGCATCATCTTATCAAGAAGAAATCATTATTCAAGAATTTATTCCTGGGGATGATAATAAAATGTGGGTATTAAATTGTTATTCCAATAAACATGGGAAAGTAAAAATGATGTGTTTAGGAAACTGTATTTTAGAAGACTATTCCCCAGCAGGCATAGGAAACTATAAAGCAATCATATCAGGAGAAAATAAAAAAATTTATCAAAAAATGCAAAAATTTTTAGAAGAAATAAATTATATAGGATATTCTAACTTTGATATGAAATATGATGAAAGAGATGGAAAATATAAATTATTTGAAATCAATATTAGACAAGGAAGAAGTAGTTTTTTTGCAACAGTAGCTGGTTGTAATCTAGCTAGATACATAGTAGAAGATTATATATTAGAAGAAGATAAAAAAACAGTATACAATAAGAATCAAACTCTATGGTTAGGAACAGCAAAAAGAATTGTAAAAAAATATACAGATGAAAAATCTAAAAAACAAGCAACAGAACTGATAAAAAATAAAAAATATGATTATACTTTAAAAAATAAAAAGGACAATAATCTATATAGATTTATTATGATAAATAGAGTATATTTTAAAGATTTTGGTATTTTTAGAAAGTATTTTCATAAAAGGGGAATCGAACATGAGTAACTTTTTAGGAATCATAGGAGGAGTAGGCCCACTCGCAAGCGCTTATTTTTATGAGCTATTAACCAATATGACAGATGCTAGTAAAGATCAGGAACATATAAACACAGTCATATTTAGTCACGCAACCATACCAGATAGAACGGCCTATCTCTTAAAGGAAAGCAAAGAAAACCCCTACCCTATTTTAAAAGAAGATGTAAAAAAACTAAGTGAACTAGGTGCATCTTTACTATTTATTCCCTGTAATACTTCCTGCTATTTTCATGAAAAATTACAAAAAGAAACAGAAGTACCTATTTTAAATATGGTAGAAGATACTGTAGAATACTTAAAAAAACAAAACAAACAAAAAGTAATGATTTTAGCAACCACAGG
The DNA here is from genome assembly GCA_951801995.1 of uncultured Erysipelotrichaceae bacterium. Classification (GTDB taxonomy): domain Bacteria; phylum Bacillota_I; class Bacilli_A; order RF39; family UBA660; genus RUG12867. The sequence continues at coordinate 25,068 of CATOOY010000008.1, read as the reverse complement.
AACCATAAAAACGAATCTGTATCAAAAAGCATGTGAAAAAAAAGGATTAAATTATATAGTACCAAATGAAGAGATACAAAATAAAGTAATGCATATTATTTATAATAATATAAAAGCAGGAAAAGAAGTAGAAAAAGAAGTATGGAAAAGTATTACAAAACATTTAAAAGAAGTAGATGCTTGTATCATGGGATGTACAGAACTTTCCATTGTGAAAGGGAAATTATCTCTTGAAAGTCTATTTATAGATCCCCTAGAAATAGAAGCAAAAAAAATCATACAATTTTTTAATAAAAAAGAAAAGGAGATAAACTAAATGAAAATAGGTGTTGCATCTGATCATAGAGGATATCCTTTAAAAGGATATATCATTACTTATTTAAAAGAAAAAGGATATATTGTAAAAAACTATGGAACCGATAGTGAAAAGCAAGCAGACTACCCTATTTATGCACAAACACTTTGTAAAGAAATAGGAAATAATATAGAAAAAGGTATACTTATTTGTGGTACAGGAATTGGAATGTCTATAGCAGCAAACAAAATAAAAGGAATAAGATGTGCAAGAGTGATAAATAAAGAAGAAGCCACAATAGCACGTCAACACAACAATGCCAATGTACTTGCCCTAAAAGAAGACATATCCAAAGAAGAAATAAAAGAGATAATTGAAGCCTTTTTAAAAACAGAATTTAATAAAGAAGAAAGATACCAAAGAAGAGAAAGAGAATTAGTAGAAATAGAAAATGAGTGTTAAAGCAATCCTTTATTGTATAGTAGTTCCACTTGTCATATGGGCACTAGATAGTGTACGTATAGATAATATTTTTAAAAAAAATAAATATTATGCAGCAAGGTGTCTTTATCTAATTATTACCATATCTTTATCTTATTTAGTAGTAAACTTTTTCTTTGATTTTTTTATAAATAGTACTATTTTAAAATAGGAGGAAAAATGAAAAAAATTATATCTATTATTTTATCAATAAGTTTAACTATATTTATACCAATTACCCTATTTTTATTTTGTACAAATTCTTATATAAAAGGAACTTCTATGAAAAAGGTAATAAGAAATATAGATAAAGAAGTATTTATAGATGGCCTAACAGTAAACCTATTAAATATAAATGAAGAAAATAATGAACTAATGAAAGCTATAAATGAATCAGGTCTTACACAGGAAGTAACAGCAATTGCATTTGAAAAATTAGGTAATTATATAAAAAAAGGAAAAGATGAAAAGATAATAACAAAAGAAGAAGGCCAAGCCCTAGTAGATAAATATTTTGATAACATAATAAAAGAAATGGGAAAAGATATAACAAAGGAAGAAAAAGAGGTAATAAAAGAAAAACTAAATACCCAATACATAAAATTAGAAAAGCAAATGCCTAAAATAAGTGAGTTTGGAAAGGGAAGAGATACCCCCTTTTACTCTACTATAAACATAACAAGAAACATATGTAATCCAATACTTCGATATATAGCATGCGGTATAACCATAATCCTAATTGTTCTTCTTATTTTCATACAAAAGAAAAATTGGAATTATATATTATATATAAGTATACCAACTATTATAAGTAGTATAATGACACTTAGTATATTAAAAATTTGTAAAATTATAATACAAGAAATATTAAAAGAAGAAAGTAAAAATTTCATTGTACTAACAACAACAATGTTTTTAAGGTACATAAGTAAAATATATACTATAGAAATTATCCTTCTTATTTTATCAGTAATAGCTATCCTATTTCTCATAATAAATAGAAAAAAAGAAAAGAAAGCAAACTAAAGACAAAAAGTCTTTTTTTTGACAAAAAAAACAAAAGATATAACATAAAATAGAAAAAAAGTGGAAAAATAAAAAGGAGAATATATGAAAAAAATATGGATCATCACATTTCTTGTATTAATAATTCCTTATATAATAGTAACACTTTTTATCTATGATGATGAAATAACCTTTTATGGAAAAGAAAGTAAAAATATACGTGTAAAAAACGAAGAAGGAAACATTATAATAGTACCATTTGAAGAGTATATAGTTGGTGTAGTGTCTGCAGAAATGCCAGCAGAATTTGAAATAGAAGCCCTAAAATCACAAGCTGTAGCAGCCCGTAGTTATGCATATATAGAAATACAAAAACATAAAAACGAAAATTTTGATGTAGTAGATACAGTAGCAAACCAAGTATATCAAACAGAAGAAGAATTAAAAAATAAATGGAAAGAAGACTATAAAGAAAAAATAAACAAAGTAAGAAAAGCAGTCTTAGAAACAAGAGGAGAATATATTACTTATAATGGAGATGTAATTCATGCCCTCTTTTTTTCCACCTCCCCAGGTAAAACAGAAAACGTAGAAGAAGTATTTAGTGAAATATTGCCCTATTTAAGAAGTGTAGATTCCTCCTTTGAACAAAACGTATCACCCGTATTTACAGAGCAAAAAACAATTTCAAAACAAGATTTTTGTACTAAATTAAAACTAACAAATTGCAATACCATAAAAACAAATATAAAAATAAAAACAAGTACAGGTAGAATAAAACAAATAGAAATAAATGGAAAAACATTTAAAGGAACCGAAGTAGCATCCTTACTTTCTCTTCGTTCTAATTATTTTAGTATAGAAGAAAAAGAAACAAATATAATAATAACAACCAAAGGATTTGGACATGGTGTAGGGATGAGTCAGTATGGAGCAGAAGCCTTAGCAAGGCAAGGATATACCTATGAAAAAATAATAAAACATTATTATACAGGTGTAGAAATAAAAAAAATTTAAAAAAAATGTATAAAAAAAGTCATATGGGAAACTAATAAAATAGAGGTGAAAAATATGACAAAAAGAAGAATCAAAAAACCTGTAATGTATGCTATTTATATGGGTATGTTTGTCTTTATGATAGGTGCAATTTATCTATTAGAAAGTAGATTTAATACAGCATCTTTTGATAAGGAAAAAGATTATGATTATGTTTCTGATACCATTATTGAAGATGAAGTTCCTGTTGTAAATACAAAAACAATTATGATTAGACCTTATACAGATTCTAGCTTAAATATTGTAAAAAGTTATTATGATTATAAAGCAGAAGCAGAAGCACAAGAAAAATCAATTATCTATTATGAAAACACATACATACAAAATAGTGGTGTTTCTTATGGGGGAAAAGATAATTTTGATGTAGTATCTGTTTTAGATGGAACTGTAACAGATGTAAAAGAAGATGAACATCTTGGTAAAATCATAGAAATAAAACATGAGAATAACGTAATCAGTGTTTACCAAAGTCTTAGCGAAATAGCTGTCAAAAAAGATGATATAGTAACCCAAGGACAAGTAATTGGGAAAAGTGGAACATCCAACATATCAAAAGATTTAGGTAGCCACTTACACTTTGAACTCATTGTAAAAGGTATTACAGTAAATCCAGAAGAATATTATGACAAAAATATAAGTGAGCTATAAGCTCTTTTTTGGTATAAAAAAAAACAAAATTCGTATAATTTGTTAGAGGTGGTAGAATGAACCTACCGATAACAGATAGAGTTCTAAAAGAAGCAGATTATATGATAAAAACGCAAAAAACAATAAGGGAAATTGCAAGAAAATTTAAAATAAGCAAAAGTACTGTACATAAAGACTTACATGAAAGATTAGAAAAAATAGATAAAAATAAATTTGATAAAGTAGATCAAATATTGAAATTTCATACATCTATTCGTCATGTAAGAGGAGGAGAATCTACTAAAAAAAAGTATGCAAAATAGAGAAAAAATAAAAAATTCTCTTCTTTTTTTTTGAAAAGAAAGAAATATGAATATTTAAAAGTAATTTACACACAATAAAAATGGAAAATAAAAAGAAAGAAATCAAGTAAGGAACAGAATTTATAATTTACAAAAAATGGAAGATAATTCTATTCTAACAAAGGATTTTATGGTATAATACTTAAAGATAAAAACGAAGGTGATAAAATGTTTGCAAAAGATATTGGAATTGATTTAGGAACAGCCAATGTTCTTGTATATATAAAAGGGCAAGGAATTGTTTTAAATGAGCCATCTGTAGTAGCAATTGATGCAGAAACCAAAAGGCCACTTGCTTTTGGAAAAGAAGCAAGAAATATGCTTGGGAGAACTCCAGGCGATGTAAAAGCAATCCGTCCTATGAAAGATGGAGTAATAGCAGATTTTGAAATTACAGAAATGATGTTAAACCACTTTATCAAAAAGATAAATGGGAAAAGTTTTTTTTCAAGACCTAGAATTTTAATATGTTGCCCATCTGATATTACAGGTGTAGAAAAAAATGCAATCAAAGAAGCAGCAGAAAGAACAGGCGCAAGAAAAGTTTTTCTAGAAATAGAACCAAAAGTAGCAGCTGTAGGAGCAGGAATGGATATATCAAAACCAAGTGGGAATATGGTAGTAGATGTAGGAGGAGGAACCACAGATGTTGCCGTTTTATCACTAGGAGGGATTGTAAATAGTTCTTCTATCAAAGTAGCAGGAAATGTATTTGATAATGATATTATTAAATATATAAAAGAAAAATATAAACTTTTAATAGGAGATCGTACAGCAGAAGAAATAAAGTTAACAATTGGTAGTGTGTTCCCAGGTTCAAAAGATGAAAAAATGGATGTAAGAGGAAGAGATTTAGTAACAGGTCTTCCCCATACAGTAACGATCTGTTCTGATGAAATAGAAGAAGCACTTCGTGAAAGTGTATATATGATTATTCATACAGCGAAAAACGTATTAGAACAAACTCCACCAGAACTTTCTGCAGATATTATAGATAAAGGTTTAGTAGTAACAGGTGGAGGAGCCATGATTCATGGCTTTGATGAATTGTTATCCCACGAATTAAAAGTTCCTGTTTTTGTGGCAGAATCCCCACTTACTTGTGTAGCAGAGGGAACTGGACTTTTATTAGAAAATGTTCACTTATTAGAAAAATAGACAAAAACATTGTTATGAAATTAAGAAGATAGAATTAAAAATGGAAGTTATATAATAAAAGTAGATACAGAAAAGATGTGTTTACTTTTTTATTTCATGACTTTATCTGATAAGGGGAGGCTACCCTCATTTTAATTTGAAGGTTCTTATGTATATATACTTGTAGTTAGTCTTTCTTGGTATATGATTTTACATAATAAAGAAGGAAATATTTTCATTGTTTTTAAATAAGTTTGAAGATTAGATAGTTTTGAATCGAGAATGATATTACGAATAGTTTGTCCATTTAAATACTTAATTTTACTTTCAAGTTTAATTGATCAATAAATTCATTAACCATATTGCAAACAGTAGGAATAGAATTACTGGATGAATATTCAACAATTGTAGCTTTGATATAAGGATCAAAATAGCCATATTTTTTAAGACCTAAAAATCTATCAAGATAACAATATGAACCATAATTATTTCTATCGATATAAAAAGTTCTAGTAAAGGTAATTTCACCAAAAGTAGTAACTAAATTATTTCTACCAACATCACATAAAGAATTATTTATATTAGACAATAAATAAATATAATTAAATATTTGATTATTATTTGCTTTATTTAATTAATTTTTAAATTTTTAGAAAATCGATCAAAATCATTTTATTTAATATTTTTTTGTAATGATTTGGTATAATAGTCATACAGAAGGCCTCCTTAAATGTTTTGTACAACTACAATTTAACAAAAGGCCTTCTTTTTTGCATACTTATTTCCAAAAGCACTTTACACTATCAGTACATAAACTCCATTGACTAACAAATAATTATGGGATATAATAAAAACGAGGTGATAGTAATGCAAATAGCAACACTAGAAGAAGCAATTAATCTAACAATAGCAAAGCAAGGATTTGAAAATAGTGAAGAATTACAAAAAAAAATTTATACTGAACTAGAAAAAGGAAACTTTAATATTATCACAAATGATAGAGGGGCTAGGCAGTTTGTGAAAGCACATTATACAAAGATACAAAGTCAAAGACAAAATCCAGCAGGCCCAAGTAACCTAGTAAAAGAAAATACCCCAAAGCATATACAAGAAGAGTCTCCATTTAAGGATTTTACAACACTAACAAAATATTTTGACAGCATTTTAAAACAAAACAATAAAAGTAAAGAAGATCCAATAGCCTTTCAAGTCTTATATGTAAATCTACTTCAAAAAATGAAAGAACAAAACAAGAATAATAGTTCAAGAAAAATGACACTTGAAAATCTCATTTTAGAAGCAGCAAATTTATATAATCAAGAAAAAAATGTATCTACAAGAAAAATGAGAAGCTATAGTTTTGACACACCAGATATTACAAGAGAAGAGGCAGTAGATGTAGCTTCAATCTTCATGAATATGGAGCATCAATTAACACGGGTGGTAGAATCATTTTATAAATATCCTGCCTTTCAAAAACAATTAATGAATAATCTTATTCTATATTCTTATTATGAACATGATTATAGTATAAGTTTTGAAGAACAAATAGAGGCTTGCAAAGCAAGCACATCCATTAGAAGAATTGCATAAAGTGATAATCATAGATGTAATAAACACAAAAGAAAAAGAAGACGCATTGTCTAATATTATTAACTTACGAAGATAGAATTAAAAATATTTTCACTCTTTATTGACAAGTTCAATTAGTATTTTAATTATATTTTAAGTTAATAACATTGGACAAAAAGTCTTTTTTTTGTTAAAATAAATCGCCATAAAGAGGTGATAAAGTGGATACATTAATAACATTAAAAACACAATATCAACAATTAAAAAAAGAATATGAAAAAGCCAAAGTAAATAACTATAACCATATGGAACAAAGAATACTGGCAATAAGGTTAGAACAGTTAGAAAAAAATATAAATTTTCTAAATAAAAAAAATATTACATTGCCTAAAATAGAAAGAAATTTCTCATTTCTTTCTTATCTAGATAAGAAAGATTTAATAGAAGAAATAATAAATATCAAAACACCATATAGAGAAATTTTAAATATAAACACCTTTATTCCCTTTGGAATAGAGATAGAAGTAACCAATATATTTTTAGAAGATTTAAAGACTTTAATAAATGGGAAAATGAAAAGTAAGGATTTAAAATTCCCATATGAAATACATAAAGAAGACACCGTTTGTTCTGTGCATTATCAAGATAGAAAGGAATATCAAGGAGGAGAAATAGTATCTCCCATATTCTATAATAGTAAAAAAACATGGAAAGACATAAGAAAACTATGTTCCATTTTAAAAGAAAATCATATAAAAATATCTGAAACATGTAGTATACATACCCATGTAGGAGCAGAAATATTAGACTATAATGAAAATACCCTAAGAAAAGTAATTAAGTTATTTATTATATATGAGCATGTTTTATTTCGCTTCTTTTTAGGAAATTATTTTAGTGTAAGAGATATCAGATTTGCCATTCCCCTTCGTGAAAAATTATTACAAGAAGAAATAGATTATATAGATACTATGTCTCTTTATGATTTAAAGAAAAGGCTTACAAGATCAGTAGCGTTAAACATATGTAATTTTGATCCTACAGAATCTTATAAAAAAAATACCATAGAAATGCGTCTAGGAAATGGAACCTTAAACGAGCAAATTATACAAAACTATATTATGACAACAATCTGTTTCCTAGAAAGTGTAAATAAGCCAGGAAGACTAGACTTTTATTTAGAAGATAAACTAAAAAAACTAAAAGAAAATAGTTATTATTACACAGATTTAGCCTTAGAAGATGCTTTTGAGCTATGCGATTTTATCTTTGAAAAAGAGGAAGATAAAATATATTTCTTAAAGCAGTACTTGCATAAATTAGAACCAGCTAAAAAAAGCAATTTCCCCACACCACTAAGTGGACAACCTAAAAAAATGATGTTAAAATAAAGATAGGTGGTATTATGAGCGAAATTATCATTAAAATATTATGGATTATATTTGTACCATTTATTTTTGTAGCAATTATTACACCCTACATAAAAAAAGTAGCACTTAAAATAGGGGCAGTAGACATGCCTAGAACAAGACATATCCATAAAAAACCAATGCCTAAAATGGGAGGAGTAGGAGTTTTTTTAGGGTTCCTGTTAGGATATATGATATTTGGAACCCATAGTTCCATCATGAATGCCGTATTAATAGGTGGCTTTTTAGTTGTATTAATTGGGGTAATGGATGACTTAACAGAACTAGGTTCCCTAACAAAATTTATAGGGCAGCTGGCTTCTGCATCCGTTTTAGCCATATATGGAGGCTTACTAATTAAAGATATTAGTGCCTTTGGCATATATATTGACTTTGGTATTTTTGCTTATCCATTTACAATTTTCTTTATCTTAGGGTGCATTAACTGTATCAATTTAATAGATGGATTAGATGGACTTTCAGGAGGAATAAGTGCAATATATTTTTTAACAATAGGTATTATCGCAACTTTACAAGGCCATTTTGGATTAGACTTTATCATAGCTTTCATTATGTTTGGTTCAGTATTAGGCTTTCTAGTACATAATTTCCCACCAGCAAGTATATTTGCAGGGGATTCAGGATCCATGTTCTTTGGATTCATGATTTCAGTAATAGCCTTACTAGGTTTTAAAAACGTAACAGTAACCTCTTTTATTGTACCAATACTTATATTAGCAATTCCGATCTTTGATACGTTATTTGCAATTATTAGAAGAACAATAAAAGGTCAAAATGCATTTACCCATGCAGATAAATTTCATATCCATCATCAATTGTTAAATAGAAATTTATCGCAAAAAACAACTGTTTTAATTATCTATGCAATTGATATATTATTTGCCTTTGCTTCTATTTTATACGTATTAAAAGATAGCTTAGCTTATATTGTATATTTAATTTTAACCATTATAGTAGTTATATTTGCTTGTAAAACCAATGTAATAGTAGATAGAGAAGTATTAAAAAGTAAAATAAAAAATAAAATGAATAAAAAGAAAAAAGTATAAGAAAAATCTTATATTTTTTTTTAATTTAAGCCATATTAAAAATAGGTGATAATATGTGGCAAGATCTTTTTAAAACCAATATAAGACAAATAGACGATGTTTTTTTAAGAGGTTTCTTCTCTTTACTAGTATTATTTATTGTAACAAAAATAATAGGGAAAAAACAAGTATCACAGTTAAGTGTATTTGACTATGTAATAGGAATATCCATTGGTAACTTTGCAGCCGAAATGACAGTAAACACAGATATTCCCTTTTCAAATGGAATTATAGCAGTTATTCTTTTTGGTACAGTCGCTTACTTAGGTTCTATAGCAGCCTTAAAAAGTATAACGCTTCGTAGATTTTTTATGGGAAGCCCTACTCTTTTAATAGAAAAAGGTAAGCTTTTAGAAAGAGGACTGAAAAAAGTAAGAATAGATATAAATGATTTACTAGAAGAATGTAGAGGAAATGGTTATTTTGATATTAGTGAGATTGAATATGCAGTAATGGAAACAAGTGGAACCATAAGTATCCTTCCTAAAAGTGAATATAAACCACTTACTCCATCAGATATGAAAGTAAAAGTACAAAAAGAAGGATTACAAGCCAATATCATTATTGATGGAAAAATAATGAAACAAAATCTAGAAAATAGAAATAAAAAAGAAGAGTGGCTTTCCCATGAATTAAAAGTAATGGGATATCCTAATATAGAAAATATATTACTAGCAACCCTAGATGATAATGAAAAAATAACAGTATATGAAAGAAATAATGAGGAAAAGATAGAAAAAGTATTAGAATAAAAGTTGCGCTTCTCACCTTCTTCTTGTATAATAAAAAAGTAGGTGAAAGTATGAGACATTTTTGTGCATCTGTATTTGTAATAGACAGAAATAAGAAAAAAATTTTATTAGTAAAACATAAAAAATTTAATAAATGGGTACAACCAGGAGGCCACATAGAAGAAAATGAAACCCCCGAAGAAACCGCAATAAGAGAAGTATATGAAGAAACAGGACTTCGTGTTAAACTTTTAGGAGAACACTTTCCAAGAGAAAGCGATTTTGTAAGACCCCTTGCTATCCAAAAAAATAGAGGAAAAAACGATGATTTACATATAGATATCGTATATGTAGGAGAAACAATTGACCAAAAAGAAGGAATTTTTGATGAAAAAGAATCAACAGGAATAGGCTGGTTTAGTAGAAATGATTTAGAAAATATACCTGTTTTTCCAGATATTAAAATAACAATGGATTATTTATTAAAAGAATACATGCATACTAGATAGTGCATGTTTTTATATAAGTATTTTTAAAGTAGAAAAATATCATCTTTGGAAAAGAAAATATACTTTCCTATTTCATAATAAAAATATTGTTTCAATTAGAAAAAATGTGCTATAATACCAAAAGCAAGGAAGTGGATTTTATGAAAGAAATAAGAAATGTAGCAATCATAGCCCATGTAGATCATGGAAAAACAACCCTAGTAGATAAATTATTAAGTGATTCAGGTACCTTCAGAGAAAATGAAGAAGTAAAAGATAGAATGATGGATTCCAATGCAATTGAAAGAGAAAGAGGAATCACCATATTAGCCAAAACAACAGCAATTCATTACAAAAATATGCGTATTAATATATTAGATACACCAGGACATGCTGACTTTGGTGGAGAAGTAGAACGTATCATGAATATGGTAGATGGTGTTCTTTTAGTAGTAGATGCATATGAAGGAACCATGCCTCAAACTCGTTTTGTATTAAAAAAAGCTTTAGAAGCAGGTGTCACACCCATTGTAGTAGTAAATAAAATAGATAAAGAAACAGCACGTCCAGAAGAAGTGGTAGATGAAGTATTGGATTTATTTATTGAACTCGGAGCAGACGAAGAACAATTAGAATTTCCAGTTATTTATGCATCTGCCCTTGCTGGAACATCTAGCTTATCACCAGATATAAATACGCAAGAAAAAACAATGGAACCTATTTTAGATGCAATATTAAAATATATACCAGCTCCAAATGTAAGTATAGAAGGAGGATTTCAGTTCCAACCAGCCCTTTTAGATTATAATGACTTTGTAGGAAGAATTGGTATAGGTAGAGTAAAAAGAGGAAAAATAAAAGTAGGAGAAATGGCAACTTGCGTAAGAAGAGATGGAAGTACCAAACAATTTAGAATTGCTAAAATATTTGGTTTTCTGGGATTAAAAAGAATAGAAGTAGAAGAAGCAGAAGCAGGTGACATTGTCGCAATTGCTGGGCTTGCAGATATAGAAGTAGGAGAAACAATATGTACAGTAGGGAAAGAAGAAGCACTCCCACTACTTCGTATAGATGAACCAACCCTTCAAATGACCTTCGGAACCAACTCTAGTCCTTTTGTAGGAAGAGAAGGTAAAATAGTCACAGCCCGTAAAATAGAAGAAAGGTTATTTAAAGAAACAGAAAGAGATGTATCATTAAAAATAGAACCCAACGATAATGAATCCTTCCTCGTATCAGGAAGAGGAGAACTACATCTATCTATTTTAATTGAGAATATGCGAAGAGAAGGGTTTGAACTAGAAGTATCCAAACCACGTGTCATCAAAAAAGAAATAGATGGAGTAATATGTGAGCCATATGAAGAATTACAAATAGATGTTCCAGAAGAACATGTAGGAAGTGTAATAGAAGCACTAGGAAAAAGAGAAGGAACCATGGAAAAAATGGAAAATCATGACAACAACGTAAGACTTCTATATACAATCCCATCAAGAGGACTCATAGGATTTTCTACAGAATTCATGACCATGACAAAAGGATATGGTATCATGAATCATTCCTATAAAGAATATAGAAAAATGGCAGGAGATACAGTAGGAGAAAGAAAATTAGGTGTACTTGTATCTATGGAAAATGGAAAAGCCACTGCCTATGCCTTAGGAGGACTAGAAGATAGAGGAGTCATGTTTATAGAACCAGGTGCTGAAGTATACGAAGGGATGATCGTAGGGGAACATACACATGATAATGATTTAGCAGTAAATGTAGTAAAAGGAAAAAACTTAACCAATACAAGAAGTGCTGGAAAAGATCATACAGTAGTATTAAAAAGACCAAGAGTAATGTCATTAGAAGCATGTTTAGACTATATCAATAGTGATGAGCTTGTAGAAGTAACACCACAAAGCTTTAGACTTCGTAAAAAAGTATTAAAAACAGAAGAAAGAAAAAAATTAGATAGTAGAAAAAAAGAAAAAAAGAATTAAAAATAACTTAATTCTTTTTATTTTCCTTCATTACCTTTTCATCAAAGAAAGAAGTAATAGGAGTATCTAGTTTATTTGCAATAAGTTCTAAAGTATCAATTGATAAAGTCTGTGATGTAACAGACTCTAACTTAGCAATAAAGCTATCACTTAAAAGCAAAGATTCTGCTAACTCTCTTTGAGTAATTCCCTTCTTTTTTCTGTATTTTTTAATATTTTTACCAATTACATTATAAATATTATGTGATTTGCTATTAGTCATACTTTCACCTCTAGTGCTATTTTCCCATAAATAAAAGTTTTCTTATATAGATAAATAGTCTATAAAATTAGTCTTCCTCAAAAAAAAATGTAATAGGAGTATCTAGTTTATTTGCGATAAGTTCTAAAGTATCAATCGATAAAGTTTGCTTTGTAACAGACTCTAACTTAGCAATAAAGCTATCACTTAAAAGCAAAGATTCTGCTAACTCTCTTTGAGTAATTCCCTTCTTTTTTCTATACTTTTTAATATTTTTACCAATAATATTATAAATATCATGATGTTTGCTATTAGTCATACTTTCACCTCTAGTGCTATTTTCGCACAAATATATGTAATTTTTTATAGACTAATAGTCTATAAAAAGGTATAATAATATAGGTGGTTAGATGAATAGTGAAAGTAAATTGAAACAAATACGAAAAGAAAATAAAATAAAAATGAAAGAAATTGCAGATAAAATGGGAGTTTCTGTTTCTTATTATTGGCAATTAGAAACAGGAAGAAAAAGACTTTTTTATGATAGAGCTTTACAGATTGCTACAATATTTAATATGAAACCAGATGACTTATTTTATACAGATTACAAAAGAAAAAATAAGTAAGTTTCTTTTACAAAACCATATGACAAATAATGTAAAAAAGTAAAAAAATAAAAAAATAGGAAACTAGAGCTGTGCTATAATAAATAATAAGGAGGAAAAGGTTATGTTAAAAACAAAAGTTGGTTATAGTGTAGATGTAGATAGTTTTACATCAGGAAAAGAAACAGCAACCAAAGCAATGGAGGGATATATAAATCCTAAAGCAGCTCTTTTATATGGTTCTTGTAAATACAATAGCGATGAATTATTAAAAGGGGCAAAAAGTGTGATAGGTACCCTTCCTATTATTGGGTGTACCTCTTCAGGTTCACTGATAGTATCAGAAGGAATCATTACATCAGAAAATGGTTTTTCTGGAATGATGATATTAGATGATGAAGATACAAAAGTAGTAACATCAGGAATGGAAAGAGGAAATGACCCTAGAGAAACAGGAAGAAATATTGCAGTAGAAGCCATAAAAAAAGCAGGTTCTAAAATAAGACCTTCCTATTTCTATATGGTAGCATCTCCTGCTGAAGAAGAACAATATTTAAAAGGGATACAAGATGTAATAGGACGAGTTCCTTTCTTTGGTGGAAGTTGTGCAGATGATACTGTAAATGCAGAATGGAAAATATATTGTGATGATAAAACCTTTACAGATGGTTGTGCAGTTCTCTTTATTTATACAAATAAAAAAATAGTAACAGAATATACGGGAGCATACGAAGAAACATCAGATAGAGGGATTATTACAAAACTAGATGGAAAAAGAACACTTGCAGAAATAGATGGAATACCTGCCTTACAAAGATATGCAGAGTGGACAGGAACAACAGTAGATAAATTACAAGGTATGGATTTACTCTCTGCATCTATTTTATCCCCACTTGGTATAAAAGATCCATTAGGGGATTTAACACTCATCCGTCATCCAATGGTTGGAAACGAAGATAATACTATGAATGTTGGAAATAACTTAGAAATAGGAACAGCCATTATTCGTATGGAAACCACAGTAGAAGGATTAATTAAAAGTACAAAAGATACATTAGAAAAAGCAAACAAAAGTCTAGATGTAAAACCAGGTGGTTATTTCTTAGTACATTGTGGTGGAAGAAAACTAGGAATAAAAGATCGGATGGAAGAAGTATATCAAAATTTAAAAGAAGTAGCTGGGGATATTCCATTTATGACAATTTTTACATTTGGAGAATATGGATATACCAACCATAGTGCCAATAGTTGTGGTGGATTAATGCTATCATTCACTGCATTTGGAGAATAGGAGGAACTATGAAAAATTTAATTGGAAATGAATGGTTAGAAGCAAGTAATGGGGAAAAAATAGATGTTACCAATCCAGCAACAAATGAATTTATAGCAAGTGTACCTAACAGTACAGAAAAAGATGTAGATAAAGCAGTAAAATATGCAGAAGAAGCACAAAAAGAGTGGGCAGAAACACCAATGTATGAAAGAGGAAAAATCTTAGAAAAATATGTAGAATTAGTAGAAGAAGAAGCAGATGATTTAGCAAAACTTCTTTCAGCAGAAACAGGAAAACCCATAAAAGAAGCAAAGGCTGAAATAGGAAATGTTCGTACATTTGTATATGGTTATGTAGAAAAAGCGAAACATTTATACGGCATTACTATTCCAAATGGAACAGAAAAAGGACAAGAAAAAACTTTTCAGTATACTGTAAGAGCACCATTAGGTGTAGTGGCATGTATCATTCCATTTAATTTTCCAGTAGACTTATTTGGTCAAAAAGTCCCATCTGCACTTATTATGGGAAATGCAGTTATTGTAAAACCTTCAACAGCCAATCCATTAACACTCACTAAATTAGTAGATTTATTAAGAGAAGCAGGCATCCCTGCAGGTGTAATTGAAGTAGTACATGGTAGTGGTGAAATAGTAGGAAAAGCATTAGCAAGTCATCCTAAAGTACACTTAGTAAGTGTAACAGGAAGCACAAGCGTAGGAATAGAAACCATGAAAACAGCAGCAAAAAACTTAACCCATGTTATGCTAGAATTAGGTGGAAATGATGCTTTTATTTTACACGAAGATGGAGATATAGACTTAGCAGTAGAAGAAACAGTATGGGGAAGATTTTACAACACAGGACAAGTATGCTGTGCTAGTAAAAGATTTTTAATACACAATAAAGTAAAAGAAGAATATATAAATAAAATGATAGAAAAAATGAAAACATTAAAAGTAGGAGATCCACAAGATCCAGAAACACAAATTGGATGTTTAATAAGTGAAAAAGCAGCTATAACCGTAGAAAAACAAGTAAATGATACAATAAAAGCAGGAGCAAAAATGATAATAGGAGGACATAGAAAGGGTGCTTTCTATGAACCAACTATTCTAGATGGAATTACAAAAGATATGAAAGTTGCAAAAGACATGGAGATATTCGGACCTGTTATTTCCATAATTGGATATGATACAATCGAAGAAGCAATACAAATAGCCAATCAATCGTCTTTTGGATTATGTGGAAATATTATCACACGTGACATGAAAACAGCATTTAATGTTGCCGAAAAATTAGAATGTGGTGG
Source organism: uncultured Erysipelotrichaceae bacterium (assembly GCA_951801995.1). GTDB lineage: Bacteria > Bacillota_I > Bacilli_A > RF39 > UBA660 > RUG12867. The sequence goes on along the minus strand of CATOOY010000008.1, from coordinate 9,378 downwards.
TGTTGTAATCAATGGAGCTAGTTTCTATCGGTCAGCTGAAATGCCATTTGGTGGTTGGAAATATAGTGGCATAGGAAATGAAGGAATTGCAACAACACTAAATGAAATGAGTAAAATAAAAACAATTGTATTAAAAAATATATTTGAATAGGCATCTTATAAAGATGTCTTTTTTGTAAATGAATTTATAGAATAGATAAAATAGAAATATCTTACTTTTTAATAATTTTCCACAAAAAAGAAAAAGTTATACACTTTTTTGAGATAATAATTTAAAAACTTCACCAATTTTATGGTGGATAACTAAATGGGCATCCTTATCAAAATCTGTTTTTTCCATATTTATAATAACAAGTCTTTTCCCATGGAAATAAGAAAGTAAAGTATTAGCAGGAAAAACACTTAAAGAAGTTCCACCTACAATAAGCATATCAGCATTCTTTATTTTTTCTATAGCTAAAGAAAGGGTATGTATAGAAAGTTCCTCTCCATATAATACAATATCTGGTTTAATAGGAAATCCACAAGAACAAGTAGGTATTTTTTTACTTTCAAAAATAAAATTTACATCATATCTCTTATTACATTTTATACAATAATTATTATATATACTTCCATGTAAAGAAATAATATTTTTACTACCAGCCTTTTCGTGCAATCCATCAATATTTTGTGTAATAATAGCTTTTAATTTTCCCTTTTCTTCTAAAGTGGTTAAAAAAGTATGTGTAAAATTTGGTTCTTTATCTCTTACATCCATCTTATTTCTATAAAAATCAAAAAAAACAAAAGGATTTAAATAAAAAAAGGAAGAGCGAAGAATCTTTTCAAAAGAAAAAGCATAATCTTGACTATATAGACCATCCTTGCTTCTAAAATCAGGAATACCACTTTCAGTTGAAACACCAGCACCTCCAAAAAACACAATATTTTCACACTCTTTTATATAAGAAGCAAGAAGAGATATTTTCTCATCCATAAAATCACCTTCCACTATTATAGTTTTGTTTTATGAGTACGTCAATTTGACAAATTTTATTTTTTTGTTAGAATAAACAACACTTTATTTAAGGAGTGAAAAAAATGAAAAATCAAAAACCCCTGCGGGTTATGATAGTATTAATAATAATAAATATATTCATAAGTACATATCTTTTTAGTAAAACAACAGTATTAGAAATAGGAAAAACAAATGTTAGTGAAGGAAAAGATAATTTTTATGAAGCAAAGAAAATAGCAAACCAAGAGCAAAAAAAGCAAATAACAAAAGAAGAGGTACAAGAAAAAATAAAAGAAGCAACATTCAAAATAAAAGAAAAAATAACAGAAATACAAATAGAAATAATAAAAAAAGAAGAAGAACTACAAAAGACATTAAAAGATCCTATCGTTTATGATGGACTTACTATGCAACAATTAAGTGAAAAATTAGATAAATCATTATATTCTAATCTAAGTGGTTATGGAAATACATTTGCAAACCTTTCCATAAAATATAATATGGATCCCTATTTAGTTGTAGCCATTGTTTTACAAGAAACAGGTTGCAAATGGGGATGTAGTTATTTAGTAAAAAATTGTAATAATATAGGAGGAATGAAAGGAAATCCTACCTGCGCAGGATCCTATCGTTCTTTTAAAACATTAGATATAGGAATACAAAAATATGTGGAAAACTTATATTATAATTATTATGAAATAGGATTAACTACCCCAGAAGCAATGAATAGTAAATATGCAGAAAGTACAGATTGGGCAGAATATGTAAATAAATATATAGAAGAAATAAAGGCAAAATAAAAGCCTTTTTTATTGCGCCTATCTTTTAGTAGTGTTATAATACTTGCAAAGAAAGAAGGTATTTTATGAAAAAAAATACAATTATCCGTATAATTATTACTATCTTATTCGCCCTTATTTTATTTTATATAACCATCCCCCCTCTTCATGTATCTAGCCCTAATTTTTGGTTATATTTACTATGGATAGTTATTATTTATATGGGAAGTAATGTAATAGAATTTTTACATATTCCCTCTAAAATCATTTATTTTGGAAAAGAAAAAAAGAAAAAAGAATTTATCATCCCCATTGTTATATGTATAGTAGGAGCTATTATTATTTGTATAAATTTAATAAACACTCCCATTTTTCAAGCAAAAAGTTATCAAAAACGTATACAAGTAAAAGAAAACAATAACTTTACAAAAGATTTAAAAGAAGTAGACTTTAATGCCCTTCCTCTTTTAGATAAAGATTCAAGTCAAAAGTTAGGAGATCGAGTAATGGGACAAATGCCAGAACTAGTATCTCAATTTCGTGTATCAGATTTATATACACAAATCAATTATCAAAATGATATTATAAGAGTAACTCCACTCGAATATAATGATTGGATTAAATATTTTACCAATCGTAAAGAAGGAGTAAAAGGTTATATTACTGTAAATTCTGTAACAGGAGAAGCAAAATTAGTCAAATTAAAAAAAGGAATGAAATACCTTCCATCTGCCCTTTTTAATGAAAACTTATATAGACATCTAAGATTTTCATATCCAACTACTATTTTTGGAAAAGCAAACTTTGAAATAGATAATGATGGAAATCCTTACTGGATTGTACCTACTATTCATTATACAGCAGTTGGACTTAAAAAAGAAATAACAGGCGTAGTTGTACTAGATCCCATAACAGGAAAAAGTAAAAAATACAAAATCAAAGACGTTCCTACTTGGATAGACCAAGTCTATGAAAGTAACCTTATTATGGAACAGTTAGACGATTGGGGCCTTTATAAAAAGGGATTTTTCAACTCTTTATTTGGTCAGAAAGAAGTAGTATTAACTACAGATGGTTATAATTATACAGTCATGAATGACGATGTATATTTATATACAGGAATTACTTCCATTTCTGCAGATCAAGCAACAATCGGATTTGTTATGACAAATTTACGTACCAAAGAAACAAAATTTTATAAAGTACCAGGAGCCTTAGAAACATCTGCTATGGCATCAGCAGAAGGACAAGTACAACAAATGAAATATACATCTACCTTTCCACTTCTTATTAATTTAAAAGGCCATCCTACTTATTTAGTCTCTTTAAAAGATCATGCAGGACTTGTTAAAATGTATGGATTTATAGATGTAGAAGACTACCAAAAAGTAGTAGTAACAGATGCCCAAAAAGGAATAGAAGCAGCAGCCAACAATTATTTAACAGATATAAAAAGAGAAAAAGACAATAAAGAAGTCAAAGAAAAAGAAATTACCATAGAGGAGAAAGTAGTAGCGTCATTAGATGGTACAACATGGTATTATTTAAAAGATAAAGATGGAAAAAAATATAAAGTTTCCTTAAAAATAAATAAAGATAAACTACCATTTTTAAAACAAAATGATAAATTAACAATTGTTTATACAGAAGAAAACGAAGTAACAGAAATTGTAAACATAAAATAATATATATCTTGCCAATATATTACAATTATAGTATAATTTATTTGGTGATAGTATGAAAGAAAAAAAAGCTTTAGCTGTAAAGTATATTTATGATAAACTAAACAAAAAGTCCTTTTTAACTTACGAAGAAATTGCCAATATTACAGGATATCACCCTAAATATATATTACGTTTAAAAAAAGAAATATTAAATGGTACTATAAAATTAGAACATGGAAATAAAAACAAAGAACCCGTAAATAAAATGAGTAAAGAAGAAGAAGAAAAAATAGTAAATTTATATAGAAGAAGTAAAGCAAGTGTAAGGCAATTTTGTAAATTTTATAATAGAAGAAGTTACTCTTGTATTTATAATATTTTAAAAAAACATAATTTACTACACAATAAAGAAAATTAAGGACATATCTTTGTCCTTTTTTTCATATCTTAAAATAGGTGATTCTATGAAAAAGATAATTTTCACATGTATTGTAATAATTTGTTTATGCAAAAATGTACAAGGAATAAGTACAAGTGCAAGAAGCGCTATTTTATTAGATCAAGATTCAGGTCGTATTTTATATGCCGAAAACATAAATAGTAAACAAAGCGTTGCTTCCATATCCAAAATTATGACAGCCTATTTATCAGTAACAAGTGGGAAATTAAAAGAAACAGTGACAATAGGAGAAGAAATAGATGGTGCCTATGGTTCAGCCGTATATATTAAAAAAGGAGAAAAATTAACACTAGAAGATTTAACATATGCTTTAATGTTACGTAGTGGGAACGATGCTTCACTAAGTATTGCCAAAGAAGTAGGAGGAACAGTAGAAAATTTCATAGAAATGATGAATAAAAAAGCAAAAGCAATAGGAATGAAAAATACCATATTTGAAAATCCAAATGGACTAGATAATAATAGTGATGGAAATATATCTACGGCTTATGACATGGCCCTTTTAACAAGCAAAGCTATGCAAAATAAAGAATATAGAAAAATAGTAGGAACTAAAAAATATACTTTAAAAACCAACAAAAATAACTATATATGGCATAACAAACATAGACTTTTAAATTCATATAAATATGCAACAGGAGGAAAAACAGGATTTACAGAAAAAGCAAGAAGAACACTAGTTACAACTGGTTCAAAAGATAACTTAAATTTAGTTGTAGTAACTTTAAATGATGGAAATGATTTTGAAGACCACAAAGAATTACTAGAATATGGTTTTGAAAATTATAAAAACTATCTTATCTTAAAAGAAGGTATATTTGAAGTATTAGAAGATTCTTATTATAAAGATTATTATTTATATGTAAAGAAAGACTTTACATATCCACTTACCGAAAACGAGAAAAATTCCATTGTATTAAATATTCAAATGGAAAAAAAGCGAAAATTTAAAAGAGATAGCAAAGTAGGAGAAGTAATCATATCTTTAAATGAAAAAGAAATTGGAAGAGAAAATATCTATATAAAAGATCTAAAGAAAAAAACAGGTCTATGGGATAAAATAAAAGAGTGGTTTCATGATAAATAAACTATGGTTTCTTTTTATTGTAAGTGGAATATTTTATAGTTTTATAACAGGAAATATAGAGCCTATCAACAAAGAAATTTTATCTTCCTCCGAAACAGCTTTCAAAATGATTTGTCAAATATTTCCTGTAGTAGCTTTATGGTTAGGAATAATGAATATTGCTAAAAAATCAGTATTATTAGAAAGTTTATCTAAAAAATTAACTCCCATTTTATCTTTATTATTTCCAGAAATACCAAAAGGACATGAATCACTTGGATATATCTCTTCGAATGTAATAGCCAACATCTTTGGACTGGGAAATGCAGCAACACCATTTGGATTAAAGGCCATGAAGTCTATGCAAGAATTAAATGAGAAAAAAGAAGTAGCATCACGTAGTATGATAACGTTTTTAGTTTTAAATACAAGTGGTTTAACCATTATTCCTACAACAATATTATCTTTAAGAGTAATGTATCATAGTAAAAATCCAACAGAAATTATACCAGCCATCATCTTAGCTACCATTGTATCTACAATAGTAGGTCTTATTTTTGATAGAATTTTATATAAAAGGAGCAAATATGTCTAATCTTATTTTACCTTTTGTTGTATTTTTAACTTTATTTTATGCTGTGGTAAAAAAAGTAAATGTATATGATGCTTTCATAGAAGGAGCAAAAGAAAGTTTCGAGATGATCTATCAAATGTTTCCTAGTTTATTAGCCATGATATTTGGTGTAAATATATTTATAAAAAGTAAATTATTAGATGGAATTTTAAATAATATAGAACATATTTTAATTTTTTTTCATATACCCAAAGAAATAGTTCCTATGGCACTCATTCGTCCCATTTCCGGAAGTTCATCTCTAGCTATATTAAATACCATATTTGAAAAATATACACCAGATAGCTATATAGGAAAAGTAGCATCTGTATTACAAGGTTCTACAGATACTACCTTTTATATACTTACTCTTTATTTTGGATGTATTGGCATAAAAAAAATAAGATATGCAATGTGGGCAGGACTGTTAGCCGATTTAGCAGGAATAATAGCTTCTATTGCATTTGTACAATTTCTATTTTATTAAAAATATTTAATTATCTCCTAGAAGAGCATTATAATAAAAATGGTAGTAATGTTACAATGAATCTTCCACATTCTCATATAGTAAACAGCCACACATACAACACAAGGTTAAATACTAACTATTAACGAAATACCTAAACATAATCATAAAACATTTGCTGATAGTTTTTATAATAAATGGGGTCAAGATTGGGAAGCGGGTTTTTATTGGAGTGCTACTTCTTCAGCACAAAAGGAATGAACCAGTCTAAATACATCTAATGTAGGAGAAAATAAAGCCCATAACCATGGGGAAACAACACCTTCTTCACCAGAAACAACATTCCCACATAATACCACATAATCCATCTTAAAGCCATATATAAAGTATATACGCGGAAAAGAATCGCTTAAACATTTATTGACACTTCACTGTATTTAGTGTACTATTATAATAGGTGATAGAATGAAAAAAATAGGATATTTATTAACATTTGTAGTATCATTAGTACTTCTTAGTGGTTGTGGAAATGAAAAAAAATTATCTTGTAAATTAGAAGGAAATGATCTTGGAAAAAAAATGATACAACATATGGAAGTTTATTTTACAAAAAAAGAAGTAACTAGAGTAAATAATAAAATAGAAACAACTTATGAAAAAGACTATAAAGAGGAAATTGAAGTAAGTTATAAAGCATTAGAAGAAGGTCTAAAACAATATAAAAAAGAAGATGGTATTGAATCAAAGCTAACAAGAGGAGATGACAAAATCACTGTAGAGTTAAGTTTTGATATGAAAAAACAAAAAGAAAAAGCCAAAGAAACAAGTGGAATAGATACGAAAGCAACTCGAGAAGAAATAAAACAAAATTTAGAAGAACAAGGATATATATGCAATTAGACTATGTATAATAGTCTTTTTTTTGAAGAATTCTACATAAAGAAAAAAATAATATTTTTAGTAAAAAAATGTCAAGAAAGAGAAATCTGCTTGAAACCCCTTAAAAATTTATATATACTAAAAATAAGGAGGAAAATATGAAAGGTATAAAAGTTGTCCAATATGGATGTGGAAACATGAGTAAATATACAATGCGTTATGTATATGAAAAAGAAGGAGAGATAGTAGGTGCATTCGATATAAATGCCAATATTATAGGGAAAGATATTGGAGAAATAATGGAATGCGAAAACAAAGGGATTATAGTAGAAGATATAAAAAATGTAGAAGAAAGATTACGTTCTATAAAACCAGATATTTGTATTATTACTACAATGAGTTTAATGCAAGATGTAAAAGATGCATATTATGTATGTGCAAAACTAGGAATCAATGCAATTAGTACATGTGAGGAAGCATTTTATCCATTTAATTCTTCTCCAACACTTACAGAAGAATTAGATAAACTTGCTAAAGAAAATAACTGTACTTTAACAGGAAGTGGATATCAAGATGTAGCATGGGGAAATTTAATTACTACATTTGCAGGAACAACACAAAAGATAACTAAAATAAAAGGTAGTTCAAGTTACAATGTAGAAGATTATGGAATTGCTCTTGCTAAAGCCCATGGAGCAGGGCTTTCATTAAACGATTTTGAAAAAGAAATAGCAGCAACAGATAACATTAGTGAAGAGGAAAGAAATGACATAATTCAAAAAGGTGAATTTTTACCTTCTTATATGTGGAATGCCAATGGATGGATGTGTGACAAATTAGGATTAACCGTTATATCACAAGTACAAAAATGTATTCCAATTACCTATGAAGAAGATTTACATTCAGATACTTTAAATATGGATATTAAAGCAGGAGATGCAATTGGTATGAGTGCTGTTGTAACTACGACTACTAAAGAGGGAATTACTATTGAATCAGAATGTATAGGAAAAGTATATGCAAAAGGTGTAGTAGATAGGAATGAATGGACTATTTATGGAGAACCTAATACTACAGTAGTAGTAAGTGAGCCAAAAACAGTAGAACTTACTTGTGCTTCTATTGTAAACAGAATTCCAGATGTAATAAAAGCAGATTCAGGATTTATTCCAACATCACGTATGGGAGAAATAAAATATATAATATAAAGGTAAAACGGGAAACCGTTTTTTTCTTTTTTGCAAATGGTCTAAAAATAATTGCTCATATTTCCATTTTATGGTAATATGATTATGGCAGTATAAAGAATAAGGGGAGAAGAAAGATGGTTAGTTTTATAATTTGTGATGACAATAGAAAAATAAATCAATCTATCAATGAAGTAGTAGACAAAGCTATGATGAAAAATAAAATACCTTATCGAAAACTGAGTTTTCTAGATTATGATACACAATTTATGAAAGTAATTGATGAAAATTTACCTAATAAGGTATATATTCTAGATATTGAAACACCAACGTCATCTGGGATAGATATTGTCAGAAAGATAAGGGAAAAAGATTTTAATAGTATTATTATCTTTTTAACTTCACATGATGAATTAGGTTATACAATTTTAAAGCAAGAGTTTATGTTCTTAGCTTTTATTTGTAAATTTGATGATTATCAAAATAAGTTAGCCAAAGCAATAAAGAAGGCTTTACAAATTGTTGGTCAAAAAAGGATTTTAAATATCAATGATAGAGGTGTTATTTATAATATACCTATGGATGATATTTTATATATTACAAGAGATAGTGTAGATAGAAAATGTATCATCAAAACAGAGTATACAGAATTTAAAGTAAATACAACTTTAACAGATTTATTTAGTGAATTAAATGATACTTTTAAACAATCACATAGGGCATGTATTGTAAATATGAAACGAGTAAGAATAATAAATAAAAGAAAAAGGGAGATAACATTTGATACAAAAGAAACAATAGATTTAATTAATGATGAATTTAAAAAAGGATTAGTTCTCCCTGAAGGAGTGAAAGTAGTAGAATGATCGAAGTAATAGTCACTTTAATAATTTCATTAGTAATATCATTTATGATATTTTATATAGCCTCACAATTATTTAAAGTTCCATTACAAGTCAAATCATGTAAATTTTTACTATATTGGATAATAGAAGGTTTGTATTTAATGTTTATTTATTTTATTACAGATAATTTTCTTCGAGTAATGTGTACCTATTTAGTGTTCACTTTATTTGATTATTTCTATTTTAAAAAAAGATTAATAAAGTGTAGTTTTGTAAGTTTTATTACTTTACTATTATTTTTCGTTTCAGAAGGTTTATGTGCATTGGGCATTTTATTACTTATAGGTAAAGAAAATAATTTACATGAATTTTTTCTAGATTTTACAGCTAATATGTTAATTGCAATTATGATGTACACT
>CATOOY010000007.1 GCA_951801995.1 uncultured Erysipelotrichaceae bacterium | reverse complement strand
ATAGATGACTATATTAATTATTATAATTATGATAGAATAAAAGTGAAATTAAAAGGACTGTCACCCGTCAATTACAGGTTACAATCCTTGAATAATTAAACTGTCCAACTTTTGGGGTTCAGTTCATAATGTCATAGTATCGAAGTATCGTCTTATAGGTGAGACTAGTGGCGTAGCCACTAAAGTCTTCGCCATAATAAGGGATAGTATTACCCTTATTATGTAGCATGAAGCATGTAGCCAATCTTTAGTAATTCTTATTTTATACATTCAATTTTAAGCTTTAGACCATCTTCCATATTAATATTTGTAGGAATGACTATATTTGCTCCAATTTTGTGGGTAATTAAATTTGCAATTATTCTCATTGCTCTTGAGCCATCAAACCAAGTTGGATTGTCGCTTCTATCTCTTATGTTATCTAATGAACTAGTCATCATATCATGGTCATATATATCTATTTTTTCTGTTTTAATCATATATTTTTGCCTATCACTTATATATAAAGTATTGTCATCCATTTCATATAAAGCATTATTAAACCAATATAAATGGTCTCCTCCAGAAAGAATTATAGCAGTAGCCTTATATTCTAAATCTCCTATTAGAGAATCAACATATTCTGTAACCTCATCAAAAGTAACTTTCGGGATATCTTCTTTTAGTTCTGGATATTTACTTGTTATATCTACAACTCCAAAGTTATAAAATTTATGTCCAAATACTTCTTTATTTTTAACAAATATTAATTCAATGGAACCTCCCCCACCAATGAAGATACATAATGGTCCATCATAATTAATACTTTGATAGCATCCCATTGCTGTAAGATTTGCTTCATCCTCTTGCGATACTACTTCTATTGTTAAATTAAATTTATCTTTTAAAGTATCTTGAATTTGTTCTAATTCCGTATCACTTATATTTCTAAATATACTACAGCCATATATATGAATATTTTCTGTATATTCTAAAGCCTTATTTATTTCTTTATATAACTTTTCTAAATCCTCATCAATTATGGAACCATTACTTTTATAATTTTTCTTAAATTCAATAGTAGTTGTTTTATCATATATAACTTTGCTATTTTCATAAATATGAGTTTTTGTATTATTACTACCGATTTCTATAATTCCATATTTTTCATTCATATTGTTCACTCCTAACATTAACTATTATAACACATATTTTTTAATATTTATTAGATTATCTTTGAATTCCTAAATATTAAAATCTATTTATTTAGTAGTAAATTAGTAGTAAAACATCGTTAAAATTTTACTTATACTCTTTAAAATAAATAGATTAAATCAAAAATCACAATTTTTATCTAAAAAAAACAGTTTCCTGTTAATCTTTTACATAATATCTAGAAATAGTACTATTTCCAATTTTTCTTTGTATACAAGTATTATAAAAATCTTTTATATCAAAATACTTTTTTAATTTTTTTTCTTCTGTACTAGTTGTATAAAGACTCACAATAGTAGCAGTTGCCTCTATTTTACAAATATCTGTTTCAAGTGTAAAAGGTATCTCTCTTCCCACCCTTTCTTGAAATGTAATAGAAAAAGTAGAAAGGTTTTTATGTTCCCATACCCCTTCATTATGAATAGAAATAACCACACTACCAATATCTCCAGTATAATGTTTTCCATCTAAATCGGATAAACTTGTTATATCTGATAAATCAAGTTTGACTTCAACTGCACCACTAACAATATTATCCTTTGCAAGTGTAGGATAAAATTCTGTCATAATTTGTACAGTAATAATGCTTTTTTCCTGATACATTCTCTGTCTTATATTCATTTCTGAAAATTTAATTTTAAAAAATGATTTCTCTATTTCTAACATAATTTCTCCTTTACATATAAATATATTTCTTCATGAATATCATCAATTGTTCTCAACTTTTTTTGCACTACACATTCTATTGTTTGAAAATGATATCGTTCTGCAAGTTGTATATAAGCAGTTTCAGCATTTTCCAAGTGATGAACATCTTTTTCATGTTCATCAACAATACTCCTATTTTGTTCAAGACGAACTGTTTCTTCTAATGGAACATGTAAAAAAATAGATATATCTGGCTTTGGAAGCTCTAACAAATCAAATTCTAATGAATCTAAAAAATCCCACATAGATTCTCTTTCTTCTTTCTTTTCCAATTTGCCACCCTGATGTGCCATATTAGAATAAACATAACGATCTACAATTACATTTACTTCATGTTCCAAAAGCCATATTATTTTATCAATATTATACTTTCTATCAGCAGCATAATATAAGGCAGCAACCTTTGGATTCACATGAGTTGCTCCCTCAGGAAACCATCCAGAACATATATCTGTTCGTCCTAAATAAGGTCCTCCCACTATTTTACCAGTTGGAGAATGATAGTTAGGGTAACTAAAATGTTCCATACGAATCCCTTCTTTTCGAAAACGTTGAACAAGCAAATTTGCCTGTGTATCTTTACCAGAACAATCTGTTCCCTCTATCACAATTAATTTTCCACGCATAGCAATCACCTATATCTATTTTATACCAAACATTTGTTTGCGTCAATCAATAATATCATTATTTTCAAACTTGACGTCTAAAAATTTACGACTTGCCAAGAAATCACACATATGTACAAATCTTTGGTATTTATTACAAGGAAGAGGTAAAACAACACTAGAATAATCGCTTGTATTCCAAGGTCCCATATGACTTTCTATCATGTTAGTAAGTGCTTGCACTTCATTTTCTGTAAATCCAAGTTTTGTTTTATTTTTACGAATAAGATCACAAACAAGAAGTGGGTGATCAAAACGAACATATTTTTCTTTTGGATCACCATGTTTTACACCATCATGTGCTAGCAAAGCAATAATCATCATATCTTTCTCATCTTGTGAAAAATTATGTGTAATACTAGTATCATTAAACATTTCAATAGCTATACGAACAGCTACTTTTGTATGTCTAACAAGTCCACCTTCTAAAAGGGAAAAAGAAGGATGATACTTACCAGTAGAGCTAGCTGCTACTTCAAAAAAGTAATCAGGAAGCAATCGTATAAGTTCCTTCGCTGCCTTTCTATATTTTTCTCTTTTTATATATTTTATCTCTTTTTCAAATACTTTTTCTTTATTCATTCTATTCCTTCTTTACTACTTATTAATTGTATTAAAATTTCATTCATCACATATATGTATTTAGGATTGATAAATATATGTGTATCATTTTGTTTAAGTTTATTACTATCTAACAATTTTTGAACAATAGCAATATTTTCTAATCTTATTTTATATTTTTGATAAAAGGCTTTTTTAGAAATTCCCTTTATTTTTCGAAAACCCAACATAAACTCATTTTCTATAATATGGTTTCTATCCAATGTATCTTCTAAAAGGGAAAAATCACCTCTATTATAATGTGTGACACTTCTTGTATGATCATATCGAATATTATTTACATAACCACTAGCAGATACACCAAATCCGTAATAATTTTCATTATTCCAATAAGTAAGATTATGTTTTGATGCATATCCTTTTTTAGCAAAATTACTGACTTCATAATGTTCATAACCATGATGAATTAATAATTCTCTTATATGAAAATACATATTAGCTTCCAACTCTTCATCTATTTCTATTTCTTTTTGTACAGAAAGAAAAGTATGTGGCTCTAATATTAAAGAGTAAATAGAAAGATGAAGAATATCCAGTTGAAAAAAGCATTGTACATCTTCTAATACTTCCTTTAATGTTTCACCCTGAAAACCATACATTAGATCTATATTAATATTATTAAATCCCATTTTTTTTGCAAGCCTTATTTTTTCATATATTTCTTTTTTAGTATGATTTCTATTTAAGTATTTTAAATACTTCGTATGAAAAGTTTGTACACCAATACTAAGTCTATTTACTCCATTTTCTTTTAAAAGCTTAAGCTTTTCTTCTGTTATATTTTCTATATTACACTCAAATGTAATTTCAGCATTTTTTTTTATTTTAAATTTTTTTAAAATAGAAAATAATAAAACAAGTTCTTTTATAGATAAACAAGATGGAGTTCCTCCACCTATATAAAGGGTAGATAATTCTTCATTTTTATATCTTTCTTCAATTTCTAAAGAAAGCATATGTAAATAATCATTTACCATTTTCTTATTGTAAAATACTTTACAAAAATCACAGTAAGAACAAATAGAATTACAAAATGGAATATGTATATAACAAGATGTAACATGATTCATATTAAAAATAAAGTCCTACCCTTTAAATAACCATTTGCATATAGATAAATTATTTACAAAAATATAAACCATACAACCACCGATTTTATTATATCAAAAAAGTAGCGAAAGAGCTACCTAAAATAACCAATTCCATTAAACTGATTTAAACTTTTATTTTCTTCATAAAGTTTTTCTAACTCAATCTGCCAAACATCATCCAATCTTTTAAGTCCATCATATAAAGTAGAAATAGGAACAGAAAAAAATTTAGACGCCATAGACAAACTGAGTCTTTCATCTATCATAACCCTTGCAATTTCCTCTAAATCAAATTCACTAGTAGAAGGTCCACGCTTACCAATTTCTCCACCTTGTTTAGCTTTTAATAAACTCATTTTTTTCTGTGAAAGTCTAACTTTATCATACAAATTTGAATTATAAAAACGGCTACTTTTTATATTAAGTTCCTTAATATAATTCTGTACAGTTCTCTCAGAAACATGAAATTTACTGGATGCTTCTGAAATTGTATGATTATCTATTATATAATTAGCTATTTCTTGAATTGTTTTTTGATCTTTCATCATTCTTCCTCCATACTTAAAACAGATAAAAATGCTTCCTGTGGTATCTCTACACTACCAACCATTTTCATTCTTTTCTTTCCTTCTTTTTGTTTTTCTAAAAGTTTCCTTTTTCTTGAAACATCTCCACCATAACATTTTGCAAGTACATTTTTACGCATTGCCTTTATATCAGCCCTTGCAATTGCTTTAGACCCAATACTAGCTTGAATAGGTACTTCAAATAACTGTCTAGGTATTTTTTTTCTTAAATTTTCTACAATGGCTCTTCCTCTTTTATAAGCAAAATCCCTGTGTACAATAATACTTAAAGCATCCACAATCTCTCCATTTAATAAAATATCCATTTTCACTAAATCACTACTCTTATAACCAATAAGCTCATAATCAAAAGATGCATAACCCTTCGTATAAGATTTCAGTTTATCAAAGAAATCATATACAACTTCAGAAAGAGGAATTTCATAATGAATATTAACACGAGTCTGATCTAAGTATTCCATAGAAATATAATTTCCTCTCTTATTTTGACAAAGTTCCATGATAGAACCAATATAAGTACTAGGGACTAAAATATTTGTTAAAATATAAGGTTCTTTTATATCTGCTATTTTCACTCTATCAGGCATTTTAGATGGGCTATCTACTCTTACCATTTCTCCATCTGTAAGAGTTACTTCATAAATAACAGAAGGACTAGTAGCAATTAAATCAATTTTAAATTCTCTTTCAATTCTCTCTTCTATAATTTCCATATGAAGAAGACCTAAAAATCCACAGCGAAATCCAAAACCAAGAGCCTGTGAAGTCTCTGGTTCAAACTCTAAAGAAGCATCATTTAACTTTAATTTTTCTAATGCCTCTCTAAGATCAGGATAGCGAGAAGATTCTAAAGGGTAAATTCCACAAAAAACCATAGGTTTCATAGCTTTATATCCAGGAAGAGGGTTTTTAGTAGGATGATCAGCAAGTGTAATCGTATCACCTACTTTAACATCCTCTATATCTTTAATACTACCTGAAATAAAGCCTACCTCTCCAGAAACAAGTTCATGTTTAAGTACTTCTTTAGGATTATGAATACCAAGTTCTGTTACCTCATATACAGCTCCTGTACTCATCATCTTAATTTTATCTCCAACATGTATACTTCCACTTACTATTCTAGCAAGTGCTACTACACCTTTATAAGGATCATACACACTATCAAAAATAAGTGCTTTTAAAGTATCTTCTTCTATAATAGGAGATGGAATTCTTTCTATAATAGCTTCTACAAGTTCTTTTATCCCAATACCACTTTTTGCACTAGTAAGTAAAATATCTTCTTTATCAAATCCAAAAGTATCCATAAGTTCAGAAGATACTTTCTCAGGATCTGCATTTGGTAAATCAATTTTATTGATAACAGGAATAATTGTTAAATTATTTTCTAATGCTAAATAAATATTTGCAAGTGTTTGTGCTTCAATTCCTTGTGCAGCATCTACAACTAAAATAGCACCTTCACAAGCAGCAAGACTTCTAGAAACTTCATAACTAAAATCTACATGTCCTGGTGTATCAATTAAATGAAGAATAAAATCTTCATTTTTATAATGATAAGAAAGTTGAACAGCATTTAATTTAATTGTAATACCTCTTTCTCTTTCTAATTCCATATTATCAAGCAATTGATCTTGTTTCTCTCTTTCAGAAATCGCACCAGTAAGTTCCAAAATACGATCTGCAAGTGTACTTTTACCATGATCAATATGTGCAATAATAGAAAAATTTCTTATATTTTTTAGGTTCATAGAATACCTCCACCATTGGTATTATATCATATTTATAATTTAAAATTGACAAAAACAAATATTTGTAATAGTATACACCAAAAAAATAAATAAAAAGGGAGGAAAATATGAACAAAATAAAGCAGTACGATTGGCTAATATATGAATATGAAAAAAAATATGCAGATGAAAATTTAGCACTACATAAAAAATGTCTACAAGAGCTTATTGAACATGATAAAAAATATAAAGAAAAAATATCTAACATATATGGTGATGCAGAAGAAAAATTAAATACCCTACATTTAGAAATTTTAAGGGAGCAAAAAGATATAATGATACTTTATAAAATATTAGAAAAATATAAATATAATCCTGCTACTGCCATACTATGGTTTATATGTGATATATGTGATATAACTTATATACCAACAGAAGAATATTTAATAAGCCTTTTCGAAATGTCTCCATACATTGAAAAAATAGAAAAAAAAGGAAACTTATTTACAATTCATAGTATCATAGGAACATTTACCTTTGAAAAGATAATAAATTATTTAACAGTGTTAAATAATAAAATTCTATTAGAATTTTATTATTTAACACTGTTAAATAATAAAATTCTATTAGAATTTTATAAAAAAAGATGTATACCTGGCTATTGCCACTTTAATACAGAAAAAATAGTAGAAATCTTAAAAGATAGTATTGCAACAACAGGTATTTATAATGCCCCCTTTAGAGGTACTTTTTATCATTCCTTTTCTATATATAAAGAAAAATGTATAGATCCTAATTTCAGTTGTGTAATAAGCTATCAACAATATATAGAATTATTAAAAGGAATCATATTAAATCAAATAACACATGATGAATTAAAAGAGCAATTAAGAAAGAAAGAAGAACAACCATTTGAATTTTTACTTTGTAACACATTAGATAAACAAATACAAAAAAGAAAAATTAAAGTATAACAATCATATTAAAAAAAGAGTAGTCTTATACAAACAAATAATAAATAAGATACAACTTAATACACCACAAATTATACATTTGAAAAATATAAAAAATAATATATAATAGCAAATATATAAAAAAGGAGGAATTTCTATGGAAAATAACAATGCCCTAAAATCTATAAATCAATTACCACAAGAAAGAGATTGCTTACCTAGATTACCAAAAGAAAGTGATTACTTACCAAAAGTAAAAATGATGAAATTTCATCATAACAAATAAGAATTTCAGACGCAACATTGCGTTTTTCTTTTACAAGAAAATAATAACCTTCACCTATTTTTTCATACAAAAAGTAGAAATTATCTTTCAATTTCTACTAATTCATAACACTCAATAATATCTTTTTCCTTAATATCACTATATCCCTCAATAGTAATACCACATTCTAAACCTTTTTTTACCTCTTTTGCTCTATCTTTCTCTCTTTGTAAAGAGCCAATATTCCCATCATATACAACAATACCATCACGGATAAGTCTTGCCTTAGCATCTTGTCTCACGTTACCATCTGTTACATATGAGCCAGCAATAATACCTACTTTAGAAAATCTAAAAAGTTGTCTAACCTCTGCAGATCCAATTATTTTTTCTTCATAAACAGGTTCTAGCATACCCTTCATAGCAGCTTCCATTTCTTCTACTACCTTATAAATAATATTATAAAGCCTAATTTCTACACCATTTTCTTTAGCATAATCCTGAATAGTTTGATTAGGTCTTACATTAAAACCAATTACAATAGCAGAAGAAGCCTTTGCAAGAATAATATCCCCTTCTGTAATAGCACCTACAGAACTTCTTACAACCTTAACACGAATACCTTCCACATCAAGCTTTTCAAGTGAATTTTTAACAGCTTCACTACTACCATTTACATCTGTTTTAATAATAACAGGGATCTCATGAACACCTTCATGAATTTGATTAAATAAATCATCTAAAGAAACGGATTTAGACTTTATCTGACTTTTAAGTTTAGCTTGTTCTTTTCTTTGCTCCCCTATATTTCTAGCTTCTTTTTCTGTTTCAAAAGCCATAAACCTATCCCCAGCACTTGGTGTATTATTAATACCTGTAATTTCTACTGGCATAGCAGGAGTAGCTTCTGTTATTTCTAAACCTAAATCATTTTTTAAAGTTCTCACTTTTCCATAAGCAGTTCCTACCACAATAGGATCCCCTATACGAAGCGTACCATTTTGTACAAGAACAGTAACAATAGAACCCACTTGTTTATCTAATCTAGACTCAATAACAGTTCCTACTGCATAACGAGAAGGATTTGCTCTATAATTTTCCATATCAGCAACTAATAAAATATTATCTAAAAGTGCACTGATTCCTTCACCTGATTTAGCAGAAATCTTACTAACTAAAGTATCACCACCCCACTCTTCTGGAGTAAGACCATACTCAGCAAGTTCTGTCATAACTCTTTCTGGATTTGCATCTGGTTTATCCATTTTATTAATAGCTACTAAAATAGGAACACCTGCAGCCTTTGCATGATCAATAGCTTCCTTTGTTTGTGGCATAATTCCATCATCAGCAGCAACAATAATAATAACAATATCTGTAATTTGTGCTCCACGAGCTCGCATTTCTGTAAAAGCAGCATGACCAGGAGTATCAATAAAAGTAATTGCTTTTTCACCTATACGTACTTGATAAGCACTAATTGCTTGTGTAATTCCACCTGCTTCTCCTTCTGCTACAGAAGTTTTACGAATTGTATCTAGCAAAGTTGTTTTTCCATGGTCTACATGTCCCATAATAGTAACAACAGGAGGTCTACTAATTAAATCCTCTTCTTTATCAATAATTTCAAATTCTTCAAAATTGGTAACATCTGTTTTTTCTTCTCTTTTAAGTTCTTTATGATAATCTAAAACAAGTATCTCTGCATTTTCAAAAGAAATAGATTGATTTACATTCATCATAATTCCAAGTTGAAACAATTTCTTAATAAGTTCAGCAGCAGCAACATGTAAAGAAGTAGCAAGTTCCCCGATCGTCATATTCTCTCTATATAAAACAATATTATCATCTGTATTAGGGGTATTAGAAACTAATTTTTCCTTATTTTTATACATTTCCTTCTTCTTTTTAGCAAAATCTTTTTTATTAGATTTTGTCTGTACATTTTTCTTTTTTAATTTTTGCTTTTTAACAGTATTATCTGCATCTATCTTATTATTAAAAGTTATTTCTTCTGCAATATCCTCTATAATTTCTTCATTTAATTCTTCTACATTTTCAGAGGTATCACTCATCATTTCATTATCAAGAAGTGTAATAGCCTCATCATCTAACATATCATCTTTTGTATTTACATCAATATGAAGAGACTTACACTTTTTTAAAACTTCCTCCACTGTTACATTTACATCTTCTGCATATTCCATCACACTCATCATAATATCACCTTCCTTTTTCTATTTACCTAAATTTTTTTTAATTACTTTTGTAGTATCTTGAAACAAATGAATACATTCTTCTTTTGTATAATCATGACTATCATCATAAAGATTAGGTACAATTTTTGCTCTACTTAACCATTTATAACTACGTTTTGACTCAGAATTTTTTGTATATTCTCTTAAATAAATAACACGATCTATCCCCGTCTGTGCAAGCTTCATAGAACAAAGTTCACAAGGAGAATAAATCACATACATTTTAGCATGTCTAAAATCTATAGGATTGCCCCTATAATTATCAAAAGCATTTACTTCTGCATGAACAACATAAGGATTTTTCATGAAAATTATATTATGATCCTCTTCCCCTAAACTATCCCAAGGAAGTTCATCATCATGCATACCATAAGGAGTTCCATTATATGAAATAGATAAAATATAATTTTTTCTATCTACAAGACAAGCTCCAACCTGTGTAGAAGGATCCTTACTGCGAAGTGCAGACAAAACAGCTACACTCATGAAATACTCATCATGAAGAAAGGGTCCCTGTTCAACCTTTCCAATATGACCACGTAGTACTTGCTTCAAATCTTTCAAAAAATGAAGATAATCTTGCAAAGTATAATGAGTAGTATAATAAGGCTCTATCTCTACCCCAGCACTATCCAAAATCTTTCTAGAAATATATTCTACATTCTTAGAAACATTATTTGTTAAATAAATAACTTTATGAAATCTTGCTTGTGCAATATATTTACTTTCTTCATAATTTGGAAAAGAAGAAAGATAAATAGTTCCATTCCAAAATTCTTGTCTACGCCCCTTAAAAGAATAAAGCGCATTTGATAAAGGATCTACTGTAAAATAGGAAGAATCAGATTCTACATTTGGAGAAATATAATAAGGAATATCTTCATATCCAACTGAAAGTATTCTATGCTCCTTATCCACAATACATGCACCTTGATAAGAATGAAAATTACGTAAAGTAGATAAAGATGTAAGACTCATAAAATATTCATCCCTAGTCAAATAGTCTTTTCTTTGTCCTGCCATAACATCACATCCTAATATATCTATAGAAGTTTTTCCAATTCTTCAAATAAATGATCTTGTACATCTATCTCTAAATGTCTATTTAAAATTTTACTTTTTTTTGCTTTTTCAAAAACAGCTAAATCTTTTTTTAAGTAAGCTCCTCTTCCATTCATCTTACCAGATTCATCAATCAAAACAGTACCCTCTGGAGTACGAACAACTCTTACTAACTCTTTTTTAGGTAATTTCTCTCTTGTGACCACACAAGTTCGCATTGGTATTTTTCTTACTTTCATTCTGCAATATGAATCCCTATCTTATCTGCTTCTTCTACTGTTTTGATATCTAATTTAAAATGAGTAAGACGAGCTGCCAAACGAACATTGAGTCCTTTTTTTCCAATTGCTAAAGATAAGTTTTCATCATCTACAACAACAATTGCCTCTTTTTCTTTCTCATCAGTTACATAAACATGTAAATTGCGAGCAGGACTTAACGCATTCTCAATAAAACGAGAAGCATCCTTTTCATAAAGAACAACATCTATTTTTTCCCCATTTAATTGTTCAATAATAGGATTAATACGAGATCCCTTCTCTCCAATACAAGATCCAACAGCTTCCACATTACTATTTTCAGAATAAACTGCAATTTTAGTTCGTACACCTGCTTCTCTAGCTACACTATAAATAAGAATCGTTCCATCATGTAATTCAGGTATTTCTAACTCAAATAGTCGCTTTACAAAACCATAATGTTTACGAGAAAGCAATATTAAAGCACCTTTTCCACCAGCTTCTACCTTTGACACATATGCCTTAATAGTAGAACCCATTTTAATAGTCTCTCCAGGAATTAATTCACTTTTTGGTAAAATTCCTTGTGTTTTCCCTAAATGAATATAGTAATTACGGACATCTTCCATTTCAACTGTACCTGTTACAAGTTCATCTTGTTTACTTTCATATTCATTTATAATTGCATTTTTTTCTGCCTCACGAATTTTTTGAACAATAACTTGTTTAGCCGTAGTAGCTGCCACTCTACTAAAATCTCTTGGTGTAACTTTTTCTTCAATCGTTTCTCCAACTTCTATTGTAGGTACTATTTTTCTAGCTTCTTTTAATACAATATGTTTTTTTTCATCATAGAAGAAAGGTTCAAAATCACTGGTATCTTCTCCAGCCTCTTCCATCGCATCTAATTTATCTAAATCTTCTGCCTCCTTAGCCTCATAATCATCTGGTACAACTATTTTAAAAGAGTATACCTCAAATGTACCTAAATCTTTATCAAATTCTACACGAGCATTTGGCATTTTATATTGTTTCTTATAAGCTGCTACTAAGGCAGGTTCTAAAGCTTCATCAATAATAGCTTCATCAATACCCTTTTCTTCACATAATATTTTCTTCGCTTTTTGAAAAGCTTCAAAATCAGTACCCGTTATTTTTTCTTCTTGCTTTTTTCTTCTCATTTTAATCGCAACCTTTCTCTTTTGAACAAACATCTAATATGTAATTTTCTTCAATAGGATCTAATTTATCAATAATAGGATTGATTTTTTTAGTAACACAAATACAATCATCAATATCAATTACGCCTTCTTTATCAATCACAACTCTAAGAAAATTCTGACCATCTTCTTTTACATATAAAACCTCATCTAGTATATAACCTAAATTTACAATATCTTTTTCAATCAAAGATCTAACCTTAGCACCAATATCCATAATACCTCCATCTACGGGAAAGAGTGGGATACCCCCACTCTCTCACAAGCAATTACATTATATCACATTTTTTAAAATTAAGACAAGTAATTTTAAAAGGAAGAACAAAATAAAAAATATTTTTAATTTTAAGGAAAATACATGATATAATAAAAATAGGAGATGATTACATGAAAACAAAAGGAAACAAAAGAAAAGAGTATTTTATAAATGCAGGATTAGGAATACTTGTTTTATTATCTTACTTTATTTTACCCTATTTACAAGAATTCCCATTTGCAATAGCAAATATAAATATTCATACAGTAGATACTTGGATAAAAATTTGTTATCTTATATTTTTTGAAACAATAATACTACTTATTATAGGTTTATTACTAAAAGATTCTCTAAAAAAAGATTTTTACGATATAAAGAAAAATCACAATACCTATTTTAAAGATTGCCTAAAATATTGGTTACTAGCACTTGGCATTATGATGTTTAGCAATGCAATTATTAACTATTTTTCTACAAATGGAATGGCAAGTAATGAAAAAGCAATCCAAGAAATGTTTAAACTAAGCCCTATTTACATTTATTTTTCAGCTGTCATATGGGCTCCTATTGTAGAAGAATTAACATTCCGTAGAGCAATCCGTAATATTATTAAACCAGATCTTCTATTTATTATTATTTCAGGAATCGTATTTGGAGGCTTACATGTTCTTTCTACAGATACAAAATCCCTAATAGACTTGCTTTATATCATTCCCTACTCAGCACCAGGAATAGCGTTCGCCTATATGCTTCAAAAATATGATAATATATTTGTCAGTATGGGCTTCCATGTTATGCACAATGGTATTTTAATTGCACTACAATTTTTATTACTTATTTTTGTTTAAACTTCGTAAGAAGTTTTTTTTTCACAAAAAGAAAAGCTATGATATAATATTATTAGTGGTGATATTATGATACAAATATTATATACAGAATTAAACTGTAATGATCAAAGCATGCTAAAAATAATATATCTAATTAAAAATATATTAAACTTAATAGGTATTGTAATACCAATTATTTTAATTATATGGTGTTTATGGGATAGTATTCAAAATATGATAAGCCAAAATGGATGGGACCAAAAAATTATCAAAAAAATAATAAATAAATTTATCGCAGCAGTGTTAGCTTTTATGATTCCAACCATTATCAATTTTGTATTAGATATATTAGGAGAAAGTGGATATCAAGTAGGCACATGTTGGAAAGAAGCTACCAAAGAAGGTGTAAAAAATGCAGAACAATCTGATATTGGTTTTTCTGAAAATATAATAAAAGCAGGAGAAACTATTATAGATTTAAGAAAACAATTAGCAGAAAGTTGGGGAAAAAAGTGAAAAATAAAATTGGTTTATTTGTAATATGTTTTTTATTCCTAACAGGTTGTAATGTAAATTATAAAGTAGAATTTACAAATGGAAAATTTAGTGAAGATGTCTATTTATTTACAGATAATGCTACTTTTGTAGACAGAACCAAAGAGAAAGAAGATTTAGAAGAAATAGCAACCCAAATGTACTTATGGGATGGAAAGTACAACAATTATGAAAGAAAATTAGAATTTAATGAAAATAATGCTGGTTTCAATTACCATACAGATTTTGATATCAAGGAAAACAATGCTTGGCCGAGTATTGTAAATCAATGCTACGATGATATCAAAATTACAAAAGATAAAAATTATATTACTATTCAAACAAGTAATGAATTTCTATGTTATGATACTTTTAACGAATTAGAAGATGTCACAATCTCCTTAAAAACAAACTATATAGTTTCAGAAAACAATGCAGACACTATTTCTGCAAATAAATACATATGGAGAATTACAGAAGAAGAAGCTTCTTATAAACCACTTTATATAAGAATGCAAAACAAACAAATCAAAACAACAAAAAAAGAAACAAATATTATTCCAATTACAATAACTATAATAAGTATTATCATAGGAATAGCAATTATTATTTCTGTAAAGAAAAGAAAGAAAAACAATGACTTCTAAAAAAAGACTACTCGTCTTTTTTTATTTATGGTAAAATAAAATAGGTGATAGAATGAAACATCTACTAAGATTTTTTCTATTCATAATATGCTTATTTACTTGTATTTTTCTTTATAGTAAATATATAGGTATACAAGGAACAATAGTAAAAGAATATAGAATAAAAAATGAAAACATTCCCAAACATTTTAACGGAATAAAAATAGTTCATTTTAGCGATATACATTATGGAATTACTATCAAAGAAAAAGAATTAAAAAATATAGTAAATAAAATAAATGAAACAAAACCAGACATAGTCGTTTTTACAGGAGATCTTTTTGAAAAAAAATACAAAATAACAGAAAAAGAAATAGAAAAAATATCTTCTATTTTCAGTAAAATAGAAACAACATTAGGAAAATATGCCATTAAAGGAGAAAATGACAACGAAAAAGAATACTTTGAAATGATTATGACAAATAGTAATTTTATAAATATAAATGATACCTTTGATTATATATATTACAAAGAATATACACCTATACTATTAGGAGGTATATCAAGTAATTTAGCCAATAAAAAAGATATCAAAGAAAAAACAGCAATAATAGAAAATGAAATAACAACATATAGACAAAACAACAATAAAAATATTTATAGTATATTACTTATGCATGAACCTGATTTTATAGAAGAATTAGACTTAACACAATATAATCTCATTCTAGCAGGACATTCCCACAATGGACAAATAAATATTCCTTATATACAAAAACTATTCTTAGAAAAAGGTGCTAAAAATTACTATAAAAACTATTATAAAATAAAAAAGACTGATTTATATATTTCTTCTGGCTTAGGAACAAATGAATATGCATATCGTCTCCAAAACAAACCCAGTATAAATATATACCGATTAGAAAGTAAATAAAAGATTGTATTTTTATTTAAAAAGTACAATCTCTTTTATTTTCAAAAAAATATGAAAAACATATCCTTAAAAAACATAAATATTTATTTTTTTAAATATTTCAAAAGAACAAAACCAACTAAAGTAGCAATTTCCTCTTTTTGTTTTGCTCGGTTTTCCACTTGCATCGACATAGTTTGTTCAATATATGTTTTTTTATGACTATCATATATACTAATATATACCATATTATCCATTCCACAAAGATTCGCAGGATCTGGCACACCAAGTTTTCCAGTAACCCCAACCCCATAAGTAGAATTTGCAAATATAGATATTGCTTTTGCCATCTCTTTCGCTGTTTCCATGCTATAAACAGTATAAGTATCTATTATCTGTTTATCCACACCAAGCTTTATTTTATAATCATTAGAATAAGTTACAGCACCAAATCGACAAACCAAAGAAGAACCTTCTATATTAGTAAGTGTATTAGATAAAAAACCACCTGTACAAGACTCCATAAAACTTATTGTTTCCTTATTATTTTGAAGCAATTTTACTATTTCTTCATACCTATTCATATAATCCCTCATTTAATAATGTATTTAATTTATTACACTTTTCTTTATTCATCGCATCCACATTCTGAAGAGAATAAGGAATTTGCAAATCATTATATTTGTGTACACCCAATGTCTCATAAGGAAGAAGTTCTACCTTTTCCACATTTTTAAGTGGAGAAATAAAATTTTTCAATCCCAAAACATACTCCTCTGTATCATTCATCCCTGGAACAATAACACTTCTAAGCCACAATTTCTTATTCATTTTTTGACATATTTCTAAAAAGTGCAAAAAAGTATCTATTTTTTTTCTCGTAATATTTTCATATAAATCAGGTTTATATGATTTAATATCTAAAATCACCAAATCTGTATAAGAAAGAATCTCCTCTGGATCTTCACAAATACCAGCAGTATCTAATGCTGTATGAATACCTTCCATTTTACATAATTTCAAAGTTTCAAGCAAAAATTCTTTTTGAAAAAGAGGTTCCCCACCAGAAAAAGTAACACCACCATTTTTTCCAAAATAATTTTTATATTTTTTCACTTTTTCTACAACCTCTAAAGGTGTCATCTCAAACTTCCCCTTAGAAATCCATGTATCAGGATTATGACAATATAAACATCTTAAGGTACAACCTTGCATAAAGACAACAACCCGAATTCCAGGTCCATCAACCATTCCTGATGTTTCAATAGAATGGATCTGTCCTTTACATTTTCCCATGAAAAGTACGCCTTATTACTTCCAATTGTTGTTCATGAGAAAGTCTATTAAAATGAACAGCATATCCAGAAATACGTATTGTAAGATTTGGGTACTTCTGAGGATTTTCCATTGCATCTTCTAACATTGCACGATTCAGTACATTCACATTTAAATGATGTGCTCCTTGTTTAAAATAACCATCTAGTAAAGAAACCAAATTCTGAATTTGCTCTGTATCAGAATGTCCAAGTGTATTAGGAGCAATAGAAAATGTATTAGAAATACCATCCTCACATACACAAGCATAAGGAAGTTTCGCAACAGAATTTAAAGAAGCAAGTGCACCACTTTCATCTCTACCATGCATAGGATTTGCACCAGGTGCAAAAGCTTCACCATCTTTTCTACCATCTGGTGTAGCACCAGTCTTTTTTCCATATACAACATTAGAAGTAATTGTCAAAACAGAAAGAGTATGTTTGGCATCACGATACAAAGGATGTGTAGATAGCTTTTGATAAAAGTCACTAACAAGTTTTACCCCAATTTCATCAACCCTATCATCATCATTTCCAAACTTAGGATATTCACCCTCTATTTCAAAATCAATTGTAATACCATTTTCATCACGAATAGGTTTCACTTTAGCATAACGAATAGCTGATAAAGAATCAATCACAACAGAAAGACCAGCCACACCAAAAGCCATTAATTTTTCAGGATCTGTATCATGGAAAGCCATCTGTCCAGCCTCATACGCATATTTATCATGCATATAATGAATAATATTCATAGCATCTACATATGTTTTAGCCACTTTATCTAAAACCAAATCATAAGATTTCATAACTTTATCATAATCTAAAATTTTATCTTCCATTTTATCTATACCAGAAAGAACAAGATCACCCTTTTTTTCATCTACTCCACCATTAATCGCATATAAAAGAGCTTTTGCCAAATTACATCTTGCTCCAAAAAATTGCATTTGTTTTCCCACTGTCATAGCACTTACACAGCAAGCAATAGCATAATCACTTCCATGAATAGGCCTCATAATATCATCATTCTCATATTGAATAGCATCTGTAGCAATAGACATTTTTGCACAATATTTTTTAAAATTTTCTGGTAAATGAGAAGACCAAAGAACTGTCATATTAGGTTCAGGAGCAGGACCTAAATTTGTAAGCGTGTGTAAATAACGATAAGAATTCTTAGTAACAAGAGGAGCAAGCTTTTCCGTAACACCACCAATTGCTTCTGTAACCCATGTAGGATCTCCAGCAAAAAGTTCATTATAATCAGGTGTTCTTAAATGACGAGCAATACGAAGTTTAATAATAAATTGATCAATAAGTTCCTGCGCATCTTCTTCTGTAATAGTACCATCTTCTAAATCTCTTTGTATATAAATATCTAAAAATGTAGAAGTTCTTCCTAAACTCATAGCAGCACCATTATTCTCTTTTATAGCAGCCAAATATCCAAAATAAAGCCACTGTACAGCTTCCTTAGCATTTTTAGCAGGATTACTTATATCAAAACCATAATCAAAAGCCATATCTTTCATTTCTTGAAGTGCTTTAAGTTGCATACTAATTTCTTCACGCAAACGAATTGTATATTCAGTAATAACATCTTCAACAGAGTATAAATCTTTTCTTTTTTCCTCCATTAAAAAATCAATACCATATAAAGCAACTCTTCTATAATCACCTATAATTCTACCTCTACCATATGCATCAGGTAGTCCTGTTAAAAGACCAACATGTCTTGCCTTTTTAATATCACTAGTATAGGCATCAAACACACCATCATTATGTGTTTTTCTATAAGTCTTAAAATGTTTAGCTGTCTCCTTATCCCACGCATAACCATAAGACTTTAAAGCAGATTCTACCATACGAATACCACCAAAAGGATTTACTATTCTTTTAAGAGGTGCATCTGTTTGTAAACCAAAAATCACTTCATTTTCTTTATCAATATATCCTGGTTTAAAATTATGAATACCAGATACAGTTTTTAAATCAATATCTAAAATACCTTTTTCTAATTCCTTTTGTAATAATTCCTCACAAACTTGCCAAACTTTCTTTGTTTTAGAAGTAGGCTTTTCTAAGAAAGTATCATCGCCTTCATATAAGGTATAATTATTTAAAATAAAATCAGAAACATCTATCTTTTCTTTCCATATATTTCCTTTAAATTTTCTCCAAGCATCCATAAACTACCTTCTTTCTATTCTTTAATTATTATACCATAAAAACAAAAATATATAAGAAAAAAGCGAGTGCTTGACACTCGTTTAAATAATAAATCTATTTTCGTCTATAAGAAGATTCTCCCTTTTTAAATTGTTCAAAACGATACATCTCATTTTTTTCTTTTGTTGTTTCAATAGAAAGAAGAGAACCAACTTCTAAAGCATCAAAATAAGCAATATCATTTCTTTCACAAATAGCTGCAACAGAGTCATCAAAGAAACTAGCAATATCAGCAAGTGTATCTTTCTCCTTTACAAGATAGGAAATTAAAACAGTTTCTTTCTCTTCACTTATCATATCTAATTCTTCATCTGTTACAATTTTAGGTATAATAAGAAAGCTTCCTTCCACAATCGTATCACTAAGTAAACCATTCATCTTTTTAATTTCTTCAATATACGCATAAA
This sequence comes from uncultured Erysipelotrichaceae bacterium, assembly GCA_951801995.1. GTDB lineage: Bacteria > Bacillota_I > Bacilli_A > RF39 > UBA660 > RUG12867. The sequence goes on along the minus strand of CATOOY010000007.1, from coordinate 7,386 downwards.
TATCATCATATACTTGATAATCAATTTCCCGTTTTGCAATAGAGTAAAGTGTATCTCCACTTACAACCTCTACAGAAGTATAAACCTTTTGATAAGCCTCATCTACTTTTTGCTTACAACCTGTTACCACACAACTAATAACAGCAAATCCTATTGTAACAATTTTTACCTTTTTTAACAAATGTGGAGAAGTAAAAGCATAGGTTTTAAAATTATTCATTATATCCCGTCCACTTCTATCTAAAGTATATCCTATCTTCCAATCTTTTGCAAATTATAGTTTTTCCAAAAATTCATTTTCATTCCAAATAAGAATACCAAGTTCCTTTGCTTTATTATATTTGCTACCAGGATCTTTCCCTACAATAACAACACTCGTTTTCCCACTTACACTAGAACTTGTCTTACCACCTCTTGATTCAATCTCTTCCTTTGCTTTTTCTCTTGTAATTTTATCTAAAGAACCAGTAAGAACAAAAGTCTTATTTGAAAAATTATCATCTAATATAACTTTTCCAAGATATTCCATATTCACTCCAAAACTTTTTAATTCTTGTATGATAAATTGATTATAATCATTTTTAAAAAATTCGTAAACACTTTTTGCAATAATTTCACCTATATCCCGAATTGCAACAAGTTCTTCATAACTAGCACCCATTAATGCATCCATATTTCCAAAATGAGAAGCAAGTATTTTAGCATTTTTACTACCCACATAACGAATACCCAAAGCAAATAAAAGTCTTTCTAAAGAATTTTGCTTACTTTTCTCAATCGCATACATTAAATTATAAATACTCTTATTCCCAAATCCCTCTAATTCTTTAAGTTCATCTTGATATTGCTCTAATTTATAGAAATCTGGATAATCTAATAAATAACCCATATTATAAAAATCTTCTACAATACTTTCTCCAAATCCTTCTATATTCATAGCATATCTGCTTGTATAATGGATAAGTGCCTCTATTTTTTTAGCTGGACATTTATTATTTACACAATAATAAGCAGCCTCATTTTCCTTCCGAATAAGCTTTTCATGACAAATAGGACATTCCTTTGCCATAACAAAGTCTATTTCTTCTCCTGTTCTTCTTTCCTTTTTTACTTCTACTACTTCTGGTATAACATCTCCTGCCTTACGAATAGATACAATATCACCTATCTTTATTTCTTTTTGTATAACATAATCTTCATTATGCAAAGTAGCTCTAGAAATACGAGATCCCATTAAAAAAACAGGCTCTAAAACAGCATTGGGAGTAACTTGCCCTGTTCTTCCTACTGTAAAATGAATATCTACAAGTTTAGTTAACACTTCTGTAGCAGGAAACTTATAAGCTGTTGCCCACTTAGGAGTACGTGCAGTAAAACCAAGTTTTTGTTGTTCTGAAATAGTATTTACTTTAATAACAACACCATCAATTTCATAAGGAAGTTCCATTCGATGTTCAGTATAATAAGCAATATATGAAAGAACACCTTTTATATTAGAAACAAGTTTATTATTTTGATGATTCGTAACAAATCCTAATTTTTTCATATAAGATAAAGCATCTTTATGCGTTAAAATATCATAATCATCTGGATTAGGCAAATGATAAATGAGACAGTCTAAATTCCTCTTAGATGCAATAGTAGAGTCAAGTTGACGTACAGAACCAGCAGCCGCATTCCTAGGATTCGCAAAAGTAGATTCATGAGCTTGTAACCTCTCTTCATTTACTTTTTGAAAAGACTTCTTACTCATATAAATTTCACCACGAACTTCTATATCTACTTTTTCTTTTAAAGTCAAAGGAATAGACTGAATTGTTTTTACATTATGTGTAATATCTTCCCCAGTAACTCCATCTCCTCTAGTCGCTCCTTTTACAAGCTTTCCATCTTTGTAAAGCAATGACACAGAAAGCCCATCTATTTTAAGTTCACATACATACTTAGGATTGGGAACTATTTTTTTTACTTTTTCATCAAATGCAATAATCTCATCCTCATTAAAAACATTCCCTAAAGAAAGCATAGGAATAGAATGTGTAACTTTATTAAAACCAGTGATAACTTCCCCACCAACACGTACAGTAGGGGAATCCTCTCTCTTCCATTCAGGATGCTTTTCTTCAATCATAATTAAATCACGTAAATAATTATCATATTCCTGATCTGTAATAGTAGGATTATCCAAGACATGATAATTATAATTTGCTTCATTTAATATAGAAATAAGTTCATTCATTCTCTCTATTGTCATGATATCACCATTATTATTATAGCATGTAACATGTGAAACATAAAGAATATATATAAAATAAAAAAGTAGGGTTTGCTTTTTATAGCAAATGATGCTATTATAAAAAAGAAAGGAGGCCATAAAATGGGGAAAACAAATATTGGAAATGGTTTTTATGAAATAACACCTGACCAAAATAGTGATTTTTTAATAAAAAGCCAGCTAGCAGCATCTAAAAAAATGGAGTTAATAGAACCAGATAGTGGAGTCTATATCAAAAAAATGATAAGCGAAGAAGAAAATGTAAGAAAATTATTTTTTCCATTTTCATATGGCCTTGCCACAAACACTTACCATGGCAATATTATAACAACAAATGAAAGAATTGTTTTTGAAGAAAATGGAGAAGTAAGAATTACGCACAAAAATAATGCAATCCCCTATTTAATAAAGGAAATATTTTATCGTAGGGATGGATCCATTTACAAAAGAAGAGCTATACTACAAACATCAACAGAACAAAGAAATTTCCATCTAGAAGAAGATGGAAAAATATATGATGAAAAAGGAAACTGTATTTTACAAAGTACACCCAATAATTTTGAAAAACAAAGTTATATAGATGCCCTAGCAGCTAGAGCCAAATTTAATTGTATGACAAAAGAAGAAAACACAAAAAGCAACCTAAATTTATAAGGTTGCTTTTATCTTTCTACCAAATAAGTATTGGTAAGCATTTCATGAAAAGTCTGATGATAAACATTAAAGAAAACAAAAATATACCCAATATAAAATATTTTAGACAAAATTGTTGCAAAAAATTTTATATTAGCTTTCCCAAAAGTAAGAGAATTTCCATTTTGATCTACTTGTTTAATTTTCAATAACAATTGTCCCAAAGTAGAAGAAAAACTACTACTAGGAAACAAAGTAAAATAAAAATAAGAAACCAATATTACAATAGGAAAAACAAAAAAGTACCAATTTCTACTGATAAAATCAGCCCAACCTAAAATGCCTATAAAAAAACTAAATATTTGAAAAATGAAATAAATAAGCCAAGAAAGAAATGCAATACAAATTAAATCAATAAAGTAAGCAATAAATCTCTTACTAACAGAAGCATAACAAAAAGAAGATTGATAATTATTTTGCATAACACTATCCTACTTTTCTTTTTGTAAAGCTGAAAAAGTCATTTGGAAAACAAAAAGTCCAAATAAGAAAAGACCTATCCATAAAATTGGATTGCTATAATTTTCTACTATCCAATCTCTAAATTTTCCTAAAGCTTTCTCTATTTCATCTATAATAGACAATACATATATCATTTTCATAATATCAAACCTTTCTAATACTTTGATGCCCTTTCATAAGTTTTTTAATACCTATAGGATGTGAAAAAGCAACAGTAAGAATCATTTTATCTACTTGCACAATAATCCCTTCTCCAAAAGAATCATGAATAATATGATCTCCTACTTGATAAGTAGCATCTGGATCTATTTTAAAAGAGAAATTTTTTGGCTCCTCTTTTTCTACTTCCATAGTATCCAAATAAGAAGAATCAATTTCTTCTATAAATCGACTAGGTGGATTAAAACTCTCGTTTCCAAAAAGCATTCGTTTACGAGCATTGGTAATCCAAAGTTCTTTTTTAGCTCTAGTAATAGCAACATAACAAAGTCTTCTTTCTTCTTCTATATCTTCTAAATGAATAAGAGAATTATTATGTGGGAAAATTCCTTCTTCTAATCCTGCTAAAAAAACATAATCAAATTCTAGTCCTTTCGCAGAATGAATAGTCATAAGTGTCACAACATCTGTATTATTTTTATATTCTTCTACATCTGCTACTAAACTAATCTCTTCTAAAAATGCTTCTAAAGAAATTATACCATTATTTTCTTCAAAAGTCTTAGTAATAGATTTAAATTCTTCTAAATTTTCCAGTCTTACCTCTGCTTCAATGGTTTTTTCCTTCTCTAGTTCTGCTTTCATACCTGTTTTGTTTAAAATAATATCAATAAGTTCTGTAAGAGAAAGATTTTCCTGTTGTTTCTGGATTTCTAAAATAACATCTTTAAAATCCTTTTCCTTTCCACTCTCAATCGCTTCATACATACTACAATTTTGCAACAATGCCTTATCACTTAATTTTGCAATACTTTTAAGTCCAATTCCTCTTTTTGGCACATTAATAATACGCATTAAATTCACATCATCTTTAGGATTGTATAATAACTTTAAATAAGCAATCAAATCTTTTATTTCTTTTCGATTATAGAAATAAAAACTACCTATTACTTTATAAGGAATATTATTTTTAAGCATAGCTTCTTCCAAAATTCTAGATTGTGCATTTGTTCTATATAAAATAGCAATTTTTTCTTTGGAAACACCACTCTGTATTAATTTTTGAATTTCATCTACAATAGTAAGTGATTCTTCTTTTTCTGAAGAAAGCCTATAATAATGTATTTTAGCACCTTCCCCATTTTCTGTCCAAAGAGATTTATCTTTACGCTGTGTATTATGATGTATAACGCTATTAGCAGCATTTAAAATAGTCTGTGTAGAACGATAATTTTTTTCAAGTAAAACCACATTGGCATTATCATAATCTTTTTCGAAATTCAAAATATTTTGATAATTAGAACCTCTAAAAGAATAAATACTTTGATTTTCATCTCCTACTACACATATATTTTTATATTTAGCAGATATCATTTTAGCTAGTAAATATTGTGCTTCATTTGTATCTTGATATTCATCAATTAAAATATAAGAAAAACGTTCTTGATATTTCTTTAAAATAAGTGGATCCATTCGAAATAAAGTAATAGGTAGCATCAATAAATCATCAAAATCTAAAGAGTTATTACTTTTAAGTTTCTGCTTATACTTTTCATATACTCTTACTACAATTTTTTCAAATTCTGTAACTGCAAATTTCTCATACTCACTTGGCTCCAAAAGCATATTTTTAGCACCACTAATTTTAGAACGAATCGCTCTTGGATTATACTCTTTTGGATCTAAATCCATATCTTTAATAATTTTTTTAATAACAGTTAAAGTATCATCACTATCTAGAATAGTAAAATTTTTATCATAACCAAGTTTTTCATAATCTTCTCGAAGAACAAAAAGTCCAAAAGAATGAAAAGTAGATATTTGTATAGCATAACCAATAGATCCTAAAATTCGTACAACCCTTTCTTTCATTTCTTTGGCTGCTTTATTCGTAAAAGTAATTGCTAAAATTGAACTAGGATCTACACCTTTTTCTTCTATCAAATAAGCAATACGTGTAGTAAGTACTTTTGTTTTCCCACTACCAGCACCAGCAAGTACCAAAAGAGGGCCTTCTGTTATTTCTACAGCTTTTTTTTGCATTTCATTTAAATCATCTAATTTCATAAAAGTCACCTAGAATTCTATTTATTTATCATACCATAACTAAAAAAAAAAAGAAAGAAAAAAACTATGAATCTTTCTTCTAAAAAACATAGTTTCAGACTGCAGACAAAGTCGTACATTCATAAAAAAGAGAGTACTGCTTTTTTATTGAAATTTTATAAAATAAATACATCTTATGAAATTTGGTAAAATATAAAAATTATTAAGGTACAATTTGTATATCCAATTTATCATTTTCCTTATATACTATCCATTCCATTCTACACTTGTAGCACCCCATGGACTACCTGCAATACTTCCTTCTGCCTTATTTATAACTGCTCTCATCTCTGATGAATTATCATAAAAAGCAGAATCACCTATTGTGGTTACACTATTTGGTATTTCTACACTCGTTAATTGATTATTTCTAAATGCATATTTCTCTATTGTGATTACACCATTTGGTATCTCTACACTCGTTAATTGATTGCTTTCAAATGCAGATTCTCCTATTGTGGTTACACTGTTTGGTATTTTGACACTAGTGAGTTGATTACCAATAAATACTCTTGCTTCTATACTTGTAACACTACTTGATATTGTAACGGTTTTTAGTTGATTCATTGTAAATGTTCCTTCCCGTATAGTTCTTATATTGGCATGTATTTCTGCACTTTGAAGTTGATTTCCTGCAAAGGCATAACGCCCTAAAGATGTTACACTATTTGGTATTTCTATGCTCCTTAATTTATTAAAATAAAATGTGTTCTCTCCTATTGTTGTTACACTATTTGGTATTGTTACATTTGTTAATTTATTATATGCAAATGCATAAGTACCTATTGTAGTTACACTATTTGGTATTGTTACACTCGTTAATTGATTCTTTCCAAATGCACCATCTCCTATTTCTGTTACACTATTTGGTATCGTTACATTGGTTAACTCATTTTCTGCAAACGCATATTCTCCTATACCAGTTACTATAACACCCTTTATTTTATTTGGAATGACTACATTTTTATCTGTACATGTATAATCTGTAATTATTTCTCCTGTCTCATTTACTGTAAAACAAATTTCCGCTGTTGTTTCTATAGGTATTACACAGTTTTCTACACTATAATCTAATATACTGACTTTTTCTTCATTTTTACTTTTTATTGCACACCATTTTTCATTACTGATCGCTAAGGCTATTTTTCCTTCTTTATCTAATTCTACACTTCCACTAGTTGGTTTTGTTCCTGATATTTTTAATTTATTATCATTTGGAAAAGTAAATGTCTCATTTATATTACTACTTTCTAAAGAGGCTTCTGTATAATATAGTTTTGCTGCATCTATTATTCCATATGCCGAATCTTCAAATGCTCCTTTTCTTGCTTTTTCTACCACATTTAATATAATGGGCACACTTATAAGTGCGATTACTGCTAGTATTACTATAACTGCAAGTAGCTCTATTAGTGTAAATCCTTTTTTCTTCATAAATATTCTCCTTACTTCTATTTTTTCTATTATTTTCTTTACTATACCTAGTTTATCATATTTTTTTACATTTTAACTAGTTATTTATTATTTTTATCCATCTTGTATATAAGAAAAATATTTATTTAGAAGGCTTTTATCTAATTTGCCCCCCCCCCATTTTACTATTTGTTAACATCTTGTTCCTACTTTCCTTTTATCATTATAACACAAAACAATAAACATTTAAAATAAAATCACCCATTGAAAAAGCGGTA
>CATOOY010000006.1 GCA_951801995.1 uncultured Erysipelotrichaceae bacterium | reverse complement strand
ACTTATAAAAGAACAAAAGAAGCAAATACAGAATATTTTAAATGGACTGCTTATAAAAGATATATTTTAAATCTTTCTGTCATAAAAGATATTCCTTATTTTTATATTGTAAATTTGATTGGACTTCATCAAGTCCAGGAAAGGTTAAGAAAAGAAGATCTATATTTCGTAGAAATGGAAAAGGTAATAACTAAAATGCTTCGTGATGCTGTTTTACATGGAGGAAGAAGTTTATAGATGAAAATACAAATAGAAGAAGAGTTTTATCCTATTGTTGTTGTTCGTAAAAAAAACAAGAATACTTATATTCGCATAAGTGAAAATTTAGACATTGTTGTGACAGCACCTTATTTGGTTACCAATCATTCTATTTATAAACTTGTAGAAAGTAATATAGATAGTGTAAAGAAGATGTTAAATAGGAAAAAAAAGGAACTTGTAAAGGAAGAAGAATTCTATTATTTAGGTAAAAGATATGATATAATTATAGTACCTACACTAGATAGAATAGATATAGAAGGTGACATATGTTATGCACCTAGTAAATTCTATTTGGAAAAGTGGGAAAAAAAAGAAATGCAAAAAATATTTCAACAGCATCTTGATTTCCAATATCAGAGGTTTTCTGAAAAAATACCTTATCCTAAATTAAAAATACGAAAAATGAAAACAAGATGGGGTGTATGTAATAGAAGAGATAATTCTATTACATTAAATAGTCATTTATGGAAAGAAAGAATAGAATGTTTAGATTATGTTATTATTCATGAATTGTCTCATTTTGTACATTTTGATCATTCTAAATCTTTTTGGCAAACAGTAGAAAAATATTGTAAAGATTATAAAAAGCTTAGAAAAGAATTAAAGGAGTAAGTGATAGTTTGAGAAGAATTTTATATGTGATTTTTATATTTGCATTTATTTTGATGATGGTGTGTCCTAATGTATATGCAAAGGAAAAAACACTAGGAGAATTAAAAAAAGAATTACAAGCTTTAGAAAATAGTTTAAATAAAAATACAGAAGAAAAAAATCAAACAGATGAACAAATAAAGCAAACAACAGAAAAAATTAATAGTATTGAAGCAGAGATTAAACAAACCAATGAGGAAATAAATAAGTTAGTTTCTGAAATTCAAAGATTAAATGAACAAATAGAAGTGAAAAATAAAGAAATGAAATCTATTGTAAATTTTGTACAAGTAGCTAGTGGAGAGTCTGCTTATATGGAATATATTTTTGGCGCTAAAGATTTTACAGACTTTATTTATCGTATGGCTGTTTCTGAGCAAATGGTAGATTATAATGAAAAACTAATTGAAGAATATAATTCTTTGGTGAAGCAAAATAATGAAAAACAAGAAACACTTAAACAAAAACAACAGTCTTTAGCTACTAAACAACAAGAACTTTCTTTAGAAAAAGCAAAATTAGGAGAAAAGAAAAAGGAATTAAATGAAGGAGAACTAGATTTAAAAGAACAAATTAAAACGAGTAAAAAATCTATTCAGAGTATGAAAGATATGGGATGTAATGATAATGAGACTACTACAGCTTGTACCCAAAGGAAAATCCCACCTGCTACCAATACAGGAAATAGTTCTAATATTGTTACAAGGGGTTCTTTTATTAGACCTTTGGTTTCTGCTTATGTAAGTAGTGAATATGGATGGCGTTTTCATCCTACTTTAGGATATAATAGACTACATACAGGAATTGATTTAGGTGCTTCTGGTTATTCTGTACCAGTTTATGCTTCTGCTTCTGGTAGAGTGGGTGCTGTTATTTACAGGGCTAGTTGTGGAGGAAATCAGGTATATATTTATCATAATATTGGAGGAAAGACGTATACAAGTGGTTATATGCATTTAAGAAGCATTAATGTAAGTGTAGGGCAAACAGTTACTACACAGACTGTTATTGGAACTGTGGGAGGAAATCCAGCTATAGAATACTGGGATAAATGTTCTACAGGACAACATTTACATTTTATTTTAGCAACAGGTCTTTATTTTACAGATTACAGTAATTATAATACATTTACTTCCCATACTTTTAATCCTAGAAATATGGTAAGTTTTCCAGGAACAGGTGGTTCTTTTTATGGGAGATAGGGGTTAAATAAATGAAAAAAAGAGAAAAGGAAATTATTTTTACGATTCTCCTTTTCTTTCTATTTACTCCTTTTGTTTTGGGAAAAACAGTAGGGGATTTAAAAAGAGAAGTAAAAGAATTAGAAGAAAAATATAATCAAAACAAAAAAGAAGTTACTCTTACAGAAGAAGAAATGCAAAAAACAAAAGAAGAGATTGTTATTACTAAAGAATCTATTACTAAGTCAAATGAAGAGATACAAAAGTTAATAGAAGAAATTAAAAAGTTAGAAAAAGATATTGAAGTAAAAAATAAAGAAATGAAATCTATTGTTCATTTTATACAAATAGCTAGTGGAGAATCTGCTTATATGGAGTATGTTTTTGGAGCACAAAGTTTTACGGATTTTATTTATCGTGTTGCAGTATCGGAGCAAATGGTATCTTATAATGACAAACTTGTAAAAGACTATCATAAACTGATTACTAAAAATAATCAAAAACAAGAAGAATTAAAACAAAGGAAAATAGATTTAGCAAAAAAACAAGAACAATTAGAACTTGCAATGCAGAAAATTGGTCAAAAGCTAGAAACTTTGAATGAAGGAGAACTGGATTTAAAAGAACAGTTGAAAGTGCAAAAAGAGGCTTTAAATGCTTATAAAGATTGTAGTGATACAGCAGATATTCGTTCTTGTGGTGTGCCAGATGGGACTCGTTTTTCTAGACCTTTAAGATCAGGTAGAGTAAGTAGTGAATATGGGTGGCGTTTTCATCCTACACAAAGTGTTTGGAGACTTCATTCTGGTATTGATTTAGCAGCTACAGGGGATGCAGTTCCTGTGTATCCTACTGCCAATGGGAAGGTTATTGCTATAGTAGAACGTTATCGTTGTGGGGGAAATATAGTGTATATTCATCATAATATTCATGGGAATAAATATACTTCTATTTATATGCATTTAAGAAGTATTCATGTACGTGTAGGGGATATTGTAAATGCACAAACTGTTATTGCTACAATGGGAGGAGATCCTAAAAGAGAGTACTGGGATGGATGCTCTACAGGACAACATCTTCATTTTACACTTGCAACGGGTCTTTATGGTGTGGATTATAAATCTTATGAGGCTTATACTTTTAATCCTAGAAAGGTTCTTTCCTTTCCTTCTACAGGTGGATCTTTTGTGGGAAGATAAAAAAATAAAAAAACTATATAAAACGACAGAATTATTTCTGTCCTTTTTTTATACTAATTATGGTGATTTTATGAAAGTAAAAGTAATAGATGAAAGTCATGAACTAGATTTGGAAAAGAGTATTAATACTTTTTTAGAAGGTATTTCAGAACTGATTGATATCAAGTTTAGTACAAGTGTCAGTGTTTTTGGTGAAGAACAAATTTTTTGTTTTTCTGCTTTAATTCTTTATAAGTAGGATTAAAAAATAGAAGATTGTTTCATAATATATATTAGAATAAAGGAGGCATACATGTTTAGTAATTTTACAGAAGAAGCAAGAGAGGTTATGGTACTTGCAAAAAAAGAAATGATAGATTTAAAACATCCTTATGTGGGGAGTGAACATTTGCTTTTGGCTATTTTAAAACATGAAAATGAAGTGTCTGATAAATTATCTGATTATAAAGTTACTTATACGCAAATGCGTATGGAAATTATAGATATTATAGGCTATGGGAAAGAGGAAAATACGCTTTTCTTATATACACCACTTTTAAAAAGAATCTTAGAAAATGCGATTATTGATAGTAAAGAAAATAATCATGGGGAGGTAACTGTTTCTCATTTATTTACTGGTATTTTAGAAGAAGGAGAAGGGGTTGCTATTCGTATTTTACTTGGAATGGGAGTGGATCTAGATGAACTTTATCATGATTTTTCGTATAAATTAATTGGAAAAAAGAAAGGAAAAAAGAAAGGGAAGCTTTTTTTAGAGGAAATTGGAACCGATATTACAAAATTGGCTTTGGAAGGTAAACTAGATCCTGCTATTGGTCGTGATAAAGAACTCTCTAAGGTAATGGAAATTTTATCTAGAAGAACTAAAAATAATCCTGTTTTAATTGGTGAAGCAGGTGTTGGAAAAACAGCAATTGTAGAAGAACTAGCTCGTGAGATTGTAAATGGGGATGTACCTGAATCTCTTTTAAATAAACGCATTATTAGTTTAGATATGGGATCTTCTGTAGCAGGAACAAAATATAGAGGAGAATTTGAAGACCGTATGCGTAAGATTTTAAAAGAGGTAGAAGAAAATGAGGATATCATTTTATTTATTGATGAAATTCATACTTTAGTAGGTGCTGGTGGTGCCGAAGGTGCTATTGATGCTTCGAATATATTTAAACCTGCTCTTGCTCGTGGGCATTTAAGATGTATTGGTGCTACTACTACGAGTGAGTATAAAAAATATATTGAAGAAGATAGTGCTTTAGAAAGACGATTTCAAAAAGTATCTGTTTTAAAACCAACAAAGGAAACTGTTTTATCTATTTTGCATACTTTGAAACCTATTTATGAAAGTTTTCATCATGTGACAGTAGAAGAGGAAGCTCTTTTAGAAATTGTTCGTTTAACGGATCGATATATTTTTGATAGAAATGAACCTGATAGAAGTATAGATGTTTTGGATGAGGTATGTGCTAAGGTAAGTCTTTCATTAACGAAAGAGGGGAAAAAATATCATGAAATACATAAAAAGTTAAAAGATATTTCTTTTAAGAAGAAAGAAGCTATTATGCGTAGTGATTTTGATACAGCTATTGTTTTAAAGGCAGAGGAAAATAAAATACAAGGTATTTTAAATGAAATGGATTTAAAGGGAGTACCTATTAAAAATAAGAGTGTAAGTGTGAAAGATGTAGCTAAAGTTATTCATGAGAAAACTTCTGTTCCTATTTATGAAATAGAAAGAGAAGATAAAAGAGTACTTGCTTCTATGGAAAAACTTTTACATAAGCAAATTATAGGACAAGAAGAGGCTATTTTAAAAGTAATGCAGATTGCCAAAACTAGAAAACTTGGTTTTTGTGATGATGGAAAATGCTATTCTCTTTTGTTTACAGGTCCTTCTGGAACAGGAAAAACTTTTTTAGCTAAATTGTTTGCAAAGTCTTTGGTTGGGGAGGAAAATATTATTAAACTGGATATGAGTGAATATAATGAAGCACATTCTGTTAGTAAAATTATAGGCTCTCCTCCTGGATATGTAGGATATAAGGAAAATAAGAATGTATTAGATGAAATTAAAAATAAGCCTTATTCTGTTGTGATACTAGATGAAATAGAAAAGGCACATCATTCTGTTTTGGATTTATTTTATCAGATTTTGGATGATGGAAAAATCAAAAGTGCAGCTGGAAAGGAAGTTTCTTTTCATCATGTTTTAATTATTATGACTTCTAATATTGGTTTTCATGATATTCAAATTGGTTTTTCTAAAGGCGATAAGACAGTAAGTAAATTGCAAGATAATTTTAGTATTCCTTTTATGAATCGTATTGATCATGTAGTTACTTTTCAATCTCTTTCTAAAGATGCTATTTTATCTATTATTCATTCTTCTTTACAGAGATTAAAACAAAAATATTTGAAAAAAAATGTAAAGGTTTCGTTTGGAAATAAGGTAGTAGAAGAGTTATTATCCTTTACACAATATGAAATGTATGGTGCACGTAAAGTAGAAAAAGTAATAAAAGATAAAGTAGAAACATTTTTAATTGAAAAAATTATTAGTGGTGAAGATAATGTCAAGATAAAAACGGTTTGCCAAAATATTCCGTCTTAAAAAAAATGTGCAAATTTACAAAAATATGATATAATGTATTTGGTGATATATATGAATGTAGATAAGGTACGTTTTGCACTTGAAAAAAATGAAGTGCTTACAGAAGATGTTAAGTCAGATCTTTTTGAACTAGTCCTTATTTTTAATAAACATTATCCTAATGTGTTACTTGACAAACTTGCAGAGAGGTTAGAAACTGTCAAGGTAGAAGTAGTTAGTAAGTTTATAAGAGAAGAAGCTGTTTATTATAATGATATAATAAATACAATTCAAATAAATGAAACAGAACTTAAGAAAACCAATAATACAAGACATATTCTTATGGTAGCTCTTTTACATATGATTACCAAAACAGAAAAAGATGATCATTTACTTTCTGGATTTCGTGATGGTTTTGCCAGAATTATTGCTAATAATTTAGTAGGGAGTGTGGAAGATGAATACGAATGAGATTTTAGCAAATCAAACAGCTTTAATTGTTAGTGCAGATGTAGCTTTGGATGCTTTTATGAAAAATGATGCTAATATTTTGATAAATGCTTTTACAGCACATGGAATTTATCCTCAAAAAGCAATTACTTTTTTAAGAGAATGGAGTTATGATCATATAAGAGGTATTACTTCTAATTTTGCTACTTATCAAATGCGATTATTTGCAATGGCTAATGTAGCAGATGTACTTTCAGACTCTTTTATTATGAATATAGTAACCAATGCTTCTTTTTTAGGAAATGGAAATTATGGAAATCTTTCTATGTTAGGAGAAGAGGTAAAAAAAGTAGAGGAAAGAATAGCTTTAGGAAAAAATGTACAGAGAACAATGTAAACCATTGTTTTTTCTTTTGTAAAATTATTATTTTTTGTAAAAATATGTTATTATAAATATAAAGAAAGTAGGGATAATATGTTAACAAATAGTAAAGGGGGGGCAAATTAGATAAAATCCTTCTAAATAAATATTTTTCTTATATACAAGATGGATAAATTTAGCGTATATCTAGTTAAAACATAAAAAATATGATAAACTAGGTATAGTAAAATAAAAACAAGAAAAAATAGAAGTAAGGAGAATATGTATGAAGAAAAAAGGATTTACATTAATAGAGCTACTTGCAGTCATAGTAATACTAGCAGTAATCGCACTTATAAGTGTGCCAATTATATTAAATGTGGTAGAAAAAGCAAGAAAAGGTGCATTTGAAGATTCAGCATATGGAATAATAGATGCAGCGAAATTATATTATGCAGGTGGATATTTAGATGGAACTGGAAAAGAGGAAACCTTTACCTTTCCAGATGATACAAAACTAAAAATATCAGGAGAAAAACCAAAGAGTGGAAGTATGCGATTAGATGAAGATGGAAAAGTATCTTTGGCTATTCATAATGGAAAATGGTGTGCATTAAAGAAAAATGATGAGGAAAAAGTAACTATTATAGATTATAGTATAGATAAATGTGTATTACCTGCAGGACCAGCACCTGCTTCTTGTTTTGATGTGAACGAAAGCGGAGAAACAATAATAGGATATACTTGTGAAGAAAGCAAAGTAATCATTCCCAAAAAATAAATGGAGTTACTATTACTACTATAGGTTCTAGTGTTTTTTCCTCTGCACATTTGTCGAGTGTGGTAATACCAGATAGTGTTGTGGATATAAAAAATTTTGCTTTTTATAATAGCTATTTTAATAGTTTAATAATACCAGATAGTGTAGAAAATATTGGAGAGCAAGCTTTTGCAAATAGCCAGATTCGAAATATAAAGTTATCTAGTAATTTAAAAACAATAGGGAGTTATGCATTTGGAGGGAATTATCTTACAAATCTTGTACTACCTGAAGGGGTGACAAGGATAGGAGCTAGAGCTTTTGCACATAATCAACTTACAAGTATATATATTCCTTCTAGTGTTACTTTTCTTGCAGATGAAGTATTTAATGATAATCAACTTCCAGATGATTCTGCTTTTATTTATGCAAGAAATAGTGATGGAACAGAAGATAAAAGTAAACTTGTAGGTTATGGAGGAGCTAAAAAGAGTGATGTAACGATTCCACTTAATGTTATTACAATTGGCAGTTATGCATTTTCTAGTTGTCATCTTACTAGTGTAGTAATTCCTGATAGTGTAACGACTATAGCTTATGGTGCATTTTCTTCTAATGATATTGCTAATATTACGATTCCTTCTAGTGTTACTAGCATTCAAGATAATGCTTTTTATGGTAATCAGGAAAACATGAAAGTAACAGTAAATAAAGCAGAAGGTAGTATTACTGGTAGTCCATGGGGAGCCTCTTCGGTTGAATGGATAGGATAGAAGATTTAGTCTTCTTTTTCTTTTCACATAAAAAAGTGGTAGTAGCATAAAATAGTATAGGTGATAAGATGGACTTACAAAAACAAGTAAAAGCCTATATTTTAGAAGATGAATTTAAGATTACAATTTTACAAAATAGAGTCAATATTCTTAATTATACATCTGTTGGTCATTTT
This sequence comes from uncultured Erysipelotrichaceae bacterium, assembly GCA_951801995.1. GTDB lineage: Bacteria > Bacillota_I > Bacilli_A > RF39 > UBA660 > RUG12867. Next base: position 20,127 of record CATOOY010000006.1, on the reverse strand, counting down.
GATGATGAAAAAGTAATGATTTGGAAAGATAGTAGATGTGTTATTATTAAGGGAAAAAAACTTACTATTTCAAAACTTTTACATGATGAGATTTTAATAACGGGGATTTTAAAGGAAATCGAGTTGTCTGAATGAAAAATGAGTTTTTGAGAAAGTTTCAAAATACATATGTACTTAAGATTACAGGAAAAAATCCTCGAAATTTTATCCGAAAAATCATTTCTCATTCAATCGAAATTTACTCTTTAAAACAAGTACATCCATCTTATATACAAATTAGGATTGCTAAAAAAGATTATCCAAAAATAATGGATTTAAAAACAATTTATGATATAAAAATAGTAGACGTAGGGGGAATTATTCGCGTTAAAAGGAAACTACTTTCTTATCAAACCTTTTTGTGTGCTTTCCTTTTTGGTATTTTTCTTCTTTTCTTTTTATCTCATTTGGTTTTTTCTATAGAAATTGTAGATACGAATAAAGAAATACGTACTTTACTTTTAGATGAACTTGAAAAGTATGGACTTTCTAAATATCATTTTCGTAAAAGTTATTCCCAAATTCAAAAGATAAAAGAAAACATTATACAAGAAAATAAAGATAAAATAGAATGGTTAGAAATAGAAAGAATAGGAACTAAATATGTTGTACGTGTAGAAAGAAGAAAAAAAGAAAAAGAGAAGGAAAAAATAGGGCAAAAAGATGTTATTAGCAAAAAGAGTGCTGTTATACTTAAGATAGATGCTCAAAATGGAGAAATTGTAAAATCAGTTGGAGACTATGTAGAAAAAGGCGAAACTATTATTAGTGGTGCTATTAAATTAAATGATGAAGTAAAGGGATATATAGGTGCTAGTGGAAAAGTGTATGGGGAGGTTTGGTATAAGGTAAGTGTTACTTATCCTTATAAAAGGGATGAAAGTTATCAAACAGGAAAAAGTAAAAAGGTATATACATTGTCTTTTCTTCATAACCGTTTTGAACTTTTTAATTTTGATTCTTATAAAAATAAAGATATAGAAAGTAAGATTATTTGGAAACATACATTTTTACCAATTTCTTTTACTAAGGAATTGCAAAGAGAAAAGAAGGTAATTAAAAAAACTTATACAAAAAAAGAGGCTACTATAAATGCTTTAAAACTTGCAAAAGAAAAGCTTTCTCGCACTCTACATGTAAATGAATATATAATGGATCAAAAAAGTTTGAAAGTTACGGAAAAAAATAGTAAAATAGTAATAGATGTATTTTATACTGTTTATGAGGATATAACAGATACTAAGGAAACAGAAATTGAAATTATCAAAGATAAATCATTAGAAGAAAAAGAGGAATGAATTATGTTAAGAGAGACAATTCAAAATATATTAGATAATGTATGGCCAATGCTAATTATTATTTGTACCATTGCTATTTCTTTACGAGTTGTATATTTGTATCAAAAGAAAGAAAAATTTGTTTTTTATAAAGAGATATTTTTGCTTGGCTTTATTATTTATGTGATTTGTCTTTTCCATACTGTTACTTTTCAAGATGTTGGGTGGTCTTCTTCTAACTTTATTCCTTTTAAGGAAATGCTCCGTTATAGTTTAGGATCTCCTCTTTTCATTCGTAATGTTTTAGGAAATGTTCTTTTATTTGTTCCTTATGGTTTTTTTATTACATATCTATTTAAATTTAAAAAAGTAGGATTTCCTTTTTTACTGACTTTTATTTTATCTTTAGTAATTGAATCTACGCAACTTTGGATTGGAAGAGTTTTTGATATTGATGATATCTTTTTAAATATTATTGGTGGGATGCTTGGATATAGTTTTATGAATTTACTAGAACAAACAAGATTGCATTTTCCTAGTTTACTTAAAAAAACATGGTTTTATAATATCATCACTATTTTTATATTAATAATGATTGTACTTTATTTAAGTAATATTATTCAAATAGGGGGATAGCATGAATCACATAGAAGTTTTTAATGAACAGGATATAAAAATTTTGGAAATAGAACAAATTAAACCTTTTCTTTTGTTTGCTTTAGAAAAGGAAAACATTCAAAATGTAGAATTAAATGTTATTCTTGTTTCCAATGATAAAATAAAAGAAATTAATAAGATGTATAGAGGAATAGATAGAGAAACAGATGTGATTAGTTTTGCTTTGGAAGATGAAAAAGATATGGTACTTGCTTATGAACGTAGAGTTTTAGGAGATATCTATATTTCTTTAGAAAAAGCAGAGATGCAGGCCAAAGAATATGGGCATTCTTTAAAAAGAGAACTTTTATTTTTAGCTATACATGGTCTTTTACATCTTTTAGGATATGATCATATGCAAGAGGAAGAAGAAAAGATTATGTTTCAGAAACAAAAGGAGATTTTAGATACTTATGGGGTTTATAGAGAAGTTTAGAAAAAAAAGAAAGATTGTTCGAAATAAAGATACAGGTACTGCTTTTGAAAGGTATTATAAAAGTTTTTTTCACGCAATAGACGGGATAGTATATGCTTTTGTTTGTGAACACAATATCATTCTTATTTTAATAGCTGCTATTGTTACTATATTTTTTGGTTTTTATTTATCTATTTCTTTGGTAGAGTGGCTTTTTGTTATTATTGTTATTGGACTTGTTGCTGCTTTTGAATTTGTAAATACAGCTATAGAGGCTGTTGTGGATCTTGCTTCTCCTGATTTTAATAGTTTGGCTAAAATAGCAAAAGATACAGCTTCTTCTGCAACACTTATTTTATCTATTACAGCTTTTATTGGTGGGATTATTATATTTGTACCCAAGATATTAGCACTATTTTAGGAGGAATTATGAAAGAAAAATTAATCAAACAACTTAACCACTCTTATAGTCCTTATTCTCATTTTCGTGTAGCTGCTCTTTTACAAATGAAAGATGGGAGAGAATTTTTAGGAAACAATATTGAAAATGCTTCTTATGGTGTTACTATATGTGCAGAGAGAGTAGCTATTTTTACAGCTATAGCTGCAGGATATCATAGAAACGATTTTGCTTCTCTTTTTATTATGTGTGATAATGAAAAAATAGGTATGCCTTGTTTTGCTTGTAGACAAGTTTTTACTGAGTTTTTTTTGCAGGACATGCCTATTACAGTTATGAATCCTAATGGAGAAAGTAAAACTTTTACTGTGGCAGAACTTTGTCCTTATCCATTTAATGAGGATGATTTAAAATGAAAAGTGCATTTATTGGACTTATTGGAAGACCCAATGCTGGGAAAAGTACATTATTAAATCAAATTATAAAGGAAAAGGTAGCTATTACTTCTTCCTTGCCACAAACAACTAGGGATTCTATAAAAGGTATTTATACAGATACTGATTCACAAATGGTTTTTGTAGATACACCTGGTATTCATAAACCAAAGCATAAGTTAGGTACATATTTAAATAAAGAGGCTTATTATAGTTTATATGATGTAGATATTATTTTATTTTTAGTGGATGTTACTAAACCTTTTGGAAAAGGGGATCAATTTATTTTAGATAAAATAAAAGAGGTTTCTAAACCTACATTTCTTGTTTTAAATAAAATTGATAAAATAGGAAAAGAAGAATTACTTCCTCTTATAGAAAAATATCAAACTTATTTTTCTTTTGCAGAAATTATTCCTATATCTGCTCTTTTAAGTGATGGAGTAATGGAGCTTATTTCTACTTTAAAAAAATATTTGGTAGATGAAATACAATATTACGATGAAAATATGAAAACTGATCAAACGCTTTCTTTTCGTATACAAGAGATGATTCGTGAAAAGATATTTCTACTTACAGAGGAAGAAATACCTTATAGTACATCTGTTATAATAGATCGATGGGAAATAGGGAAGACAAGTGATCATATTTATGCGAGTATTATTGTAGATAGAGATTCTGTAAAAAGGATTATTATTGGAAAAAATGGAACCAAAATAAAGGAAATAGGTACACTTGCACGTAAAGATATAGAAACTCTTCTTTTTAAAAAAATATATTTAGAACTTTTTGTAAAAGTTATTAAAAATTGGCGTGATAAAGAAAGTAAACTGTATGATCTTGGCTACCATACAAAAAAAGAAGATTGATAGTATAAATTTATAAAATTATGTCCATTATGTAATAGAGGTGATTTTATGAATAAAGAATTATTATGGAATTTATTTCGTGTGACTGGAAAGATAGAATATTATTTACAATATAAAAAGGAATTAGAGAAGGAAGATGTAGATGCAAAACATAGAAATAGGAAAAACTTATAAACATTTTAAGGGTACTTATCATAAAATTCTTATGATAGGAAAACATTCTGAAACTTTAGAAGATATGGTTATATATAACCATGTAGACACAGGTCAAGTTTGGGTAAGACCTTATCATTCTTTTATAGAAAAAGTAGATAAAAATAAATATCCGAATGTGAGAGAGGAATATCGCTTTGAATGTATAGATCATGATTGAAAAAATAGAAGGAATTGTTGTTGCTGAAAAGTCTTATGGGGAAACGAGTAAGATTTTAGATATTTTTACAAAAGAATATGGTATAATTGGTGTTCTTTCTAAGGGGTGTAAAAAAATGAAAAGCCCTCTTCGAAGTATATCTTCTAAATTCACATATGGTGTTTTTTATCTTTATTACAAAGAAAATAAACTTTCTACACTCACTAGTGTGGATGTACTACATATTTTTAAGAATATAAAAAGCGATATTTCTAAAATTAGTTATGCATCTTTTTTATTGGAACTTGCTAGTAGTACTTTTAGGCAAAATCAAAATAATGAAATTTATGACTTACTTATTGCATCTTTACTTAAAATAGAAGAAGGTTTTGATCCTATGGTTATTACCAATATTTTAGAACTCAAATATTTAAATTATTTAGGGGTTATGCCAAGTGTAGATGCTTGTGTTTTATGTGGAAATACGAAAAATATAACTACTTTATCTAGTATTCGAGGTGGTTATATTTGTACAAACTGTCTTACTACAGAAGAAATTGTTTCTTCTAAAACCATTAAACTGATTCGTCTTTTTTACTATGTAGATATTGCTAAAATTAGTAAACTGGAAATAGGGAATAAGGAAAAAATGGAAATTTCTAGATTTTTAGATGATTATTATGATTCTTATACAGGACTTTATTTAAAAAGTAGAAACTTTTTAAGGGATTTGAATAAAATATAAAAAAGTTCTTGACGAGAGATGCAAAATTTTATATTATATATATAACGTTTATAAAAAAATGCGATGATGAGGGTTGGAATCCTCTAGTAATATAAAGAAAGCTGATTCTTCTAGAATAAGTAAGGTGGAACCGCGGGAAATCTCGTCCTTACATTTTCTAGAATTTTTTTTTTATAAACTTGGAAAGGATGAAAAAAATGGAAAAATTAACAATGGAGAAGTTAGTTAGTATTTGTAAACAATATGGATATATTTATCAAGGAAGTGAAATTTATGGAGGTCTTGCTAATACTTGGGATTATGGACCTGTAGGGGCTTCATTAAAAGCAAATATAAAGAAAGCTTGGATGAAAAAATTTATTCAGGAAGATCCTAATAATGTAGGGCTTGATTCTGCAATTCTTATGAATCCTAAAACATGGGAAGCAAGTGGACATTTGGCTACTTTTTCTGATCCTTTAATTGATTGTAAAAAGTGTAAAACGAGACATCGTGCTGATAAGCTTGTAGAAGAAAAAATAGGTGAAGAAGCTGCTAGTATGGATAGTGCTGCTTTGATGAAATATATTTATGATCAAAAATTAGTTTGTCCTAATTGTGGAGAACTTGATTATACAGATATTCGTCAGTTTAATTTGATGTTTAAAACATTTCAGGGGGTTACTGAAGATTCTAAAAATACCATTTATCTACGTCCTGAAACAGCACAAGGTATTTTTGCTGATTTTCTAAATGTCCAAAGAAGTATGCGTTTGAAAGTTCCTTTTGGTATTGGTCAAATTGGAAAAAGTTTTCGAAATGAAATTACACCAGGTAACTTTATTTTTCGCGTAAGAGAATTTGAACAAATGGAACTTGAATTTTTCTGTAAACCTGGAACAGAACTTACATGGCATGCATATTATAAAGATTACTGTAAAAATTTCTTACTTTCTTTAGGAATTAAAGAAGAAAATTTACGTCTTCGTGATCATAGTAAAGAAGAATTAAGTCATTATAGTAATGCTACTACAGATATTGAATATAAATTCCCATTTGGATATGGAGAACTTTGGGGGATTGCTAGTCGTACAGATTATGATTTATCACAACATCAAAAATATTCAAAAGTGAGTCAAGAATATCTAGATCCAGAGACAAATGAAAAATATATTCCTTATGTAATAGAACCTTCTGTTGGTGTAGAAAGACTTGTTTTAACCGTTTTATGTGATGCTTATGAGGAAGAATCTTTAGAAGATGGTACTACTAGAGAAATCATGCACTTTCATCCATTTTTAGCGCCTTATAAAGTAGCTGTATTTCCTCTTATGAAAAAACATCATAGTGAAAAAGCAATGGAAATTTATAAAGAATTGTCTAAATATTTTATGGTTTATTATGATGAAGCTGGAAATATAGGTAAACGTTATCGTAGAGCTGATATTTTAGGGGTACCTTATTCTATTACTATTGATGAAGAGTCACTTGAAAAGGGGACTGTTACAGTAAGAGATAGGGATACAATGAAACAAGAAACCATTCACATAGAAGATATTCAAGAATATATAGAAAAAAGAATAATGTTTTAGAAAATAAAATCATATATTTGTAAAAAAATTATAAAAAAAGGGTTTTCTTTTAAAATCCCTTTTTTTTTTTTTCAATATGTGTTAAAATGTTATAAGAAACTTAATATAGAGGAGGATGAAAATGGGATTTAGTATAAAAAAGTGGATGAATAATGAAGAGGGCGATGTTTTTACTAGTACATCTAGTGATGATTTTTATACAATAAAAGCAGAAGAAGCCAATGCTGAAGACGGATCCAGTAAAATGATATTACTAGAACCACGTGCTTATTCTGAATCACAACAAATTGCTGATTATTTGAAGTCTAGAAATACAGTAGTTGTTAATTTAAAAAGAGTAACGGGTGATCAAGCAAAACGTATTGTTGATTTTTTAAGTGGTACGATATATGCAATCGGAGGAGACATACAAAAAATAGGTGGAGGAATCTTTTTATGTACACCTAATAATGTAAATGTTCAAGGAAAAATAACAGATGAAAAAGAAGGAAAAAATATACACGATAACAATGATATTAATATAGAATGGTAAAAAAGTATAGTAAAATAATACAAAGTGTGCTACAATATGTGTACACCGAATGAGGTGAACTATGGAAAAATTTAATAGAGTTTTAAGAGGGTATGATCCAGAAGAAGTAAATGCTTTTTTAGATGAAGTCATTTCTAAAGTTGAGAATATGGTAAAAGAACTCACAGAAAAAGAAAAACAAATCGAAGAATTAGAACATTTTGCTAAAGAAAATGAGGCACTAAAGAAGAGAATTGAAGATTTTAAAAAAACAGAGCAAACTATGAATCGTGCTATTTATATGGCACAAAAGACTTCGGATCAAATGCGTTTGGTTGCGCATAATGAAAGAGAAACTATTTTATCAGAGGCTACAAGAAATGCAAATCGTATTGTTAATGAAGCTCTTTTAAAAGCAGAACAAACAGAAAGAGAAGCAGCTAGATTAAATAGAAATATTGTAGTATTTAAAAAGAGAGTAAAAGATATTATTGAAACACAACTAGATGTTGTAGATCAAATTGAAATTATGGACATGGATAGTGAATGATAGGACTGATATAGAAAAGTTGTTTTAAAGAGAGTTTACGTTTGGTGTAAGTAAATAAACAAGTTCTATATGATCACCCTGGACACTTTTATAGAAATATAAACGGTAACGCGTTATAGTTTATGAGTGCATAGAATCTATGAAATAAGGTGGTACCGCGAAGACTTTCGTCCTTATATTATAGATTTTTTTATTTTAAATACATATGAAATATTAGGAGGGTATATATGAAAAAGTTTGAAGAATTAGAAAAGAAAAGTGCTTATGAGATAGAAAAAGAAATATTGAAACAATGGAAAAAGGATAATATTTTAGAAAAAACAATTGAAAATAGAAAAGAAAACTTTGTTTTTTATGATGGACCTATCTATGCGAATGCTATGCCAGGAATTCATCACTTATATGGTAAAAATATAAAAGATGCTTTTTGTAAATATAAAACGATGAAGGGATATCGTGTACTTAGAAAAATAGGACTTGATACACATGGCCTTCCTATTGAGGTAAATGTAGAAAAAAAGCTTGGTTTTACTTCTAAAGCAGATATTGAGAAATTTGGTGTAGATAAATTTAATTTAGAATGTAAGAAGGCAACAGATACCAATGTAGCGGATGTAGTAAAACTTACTGATATGATGGGTCAATTTATTGATACCGAAAATCCTTATATTACTTGTAGTAATGATTTTATTGAATCTGAATGGTGGATTCTTAAAAAATATGCAGATGCAGGACTTTTATATCATAGTAATAAAGTTCTTCCTTATTGTACAAGATGTGGTACAGAACTTTCTGCGCATGAAGTAGCACAAGAATATAAAGAAATATCTGTAAATACAGTATATGCTAAATTTAAATTAAAAAAAGAAGAAAATACTTATTTTTTAGTTTGGACAACGACACCTTGGACACTTTTAGCCAATGTAGCTCTTTGTGTGAATCCAGATGAGGATTATGTAAAAGTAAAAGTGAATGATAACTTTTATATTTTAGCTTCTTCTCTTCTTTCTAAGGTGGTAACTGATGATTATGAGGAAATAGAACATTATAAAGGAAAAGATTTAGAATATATAGAGTATGAACAACTTATTTCTGGAATGCAATCTGATAAAAAGGCTTTCTATGTGACTTGTGATACATATGTTACTATGACAGATGGAACAGGTATTGTTCATCTTGCACCTGCTTTTGGTGTAGATGATAGCAATGTTGGAAGGAAATATGATTTGCCTATTTTTAATCCTGTAGGGATGGATGGAAAATATATAGAAGGACCTTGGAAGGGCAGAGTTGTATATGAAGGGGAACTTGAAGTAGATATTATTAAATATTTAGCTTCACAGGATCAATTATTTAAAAAGGAAAAAATAAAACATAATTATCCTCATTGTTGGAGATGTAAAACACCTCTTTTATATTATTCTAAGCCAGCTTGGTATATTAAAACGACTGCTTATAAAGATAAGATTATTGAAGCAAATAAGAAGATAAATTGGTATCCTAGTTTTGTTGGAGAAAAAAGATTTGCTAATTGGCTTCTTAATTTAGTAGATTGGGGTGTATCTAGAAATCGTTATTGGGGTGCTCCTCTTCCTGTTTGGACTTGTTTTTGTGGGCATATAGAGGTAATTGGTTCTATAGATGAACTGATAGAAAAGTCATTCGAAAAGTTAAAAAGAGAAGAAATAGATTTGCATAGACCTTATGTAGATAACATCCATATTATTTGTCCAAAATGTAAGGAGAAAATGAGTCGTGTATCAGATGTTTTGGATGTTTGGTTTGATTCTGGTTCTATGCCGTTTGGTCAGTATCATTATCCTTTTGAAAATAAAGAGTTATTTCATGAGCAATTCCCAGCTGATTTTATTGCGGAAGGGATTGATCAAACAAGAGGTTGGTTTTATGTTTTACTTGTTATATCTACTTTTATTATGGGAGAGTCTCCTTTCCGAAATGTTCTTGTTAATGATTTACTTTTAGATGCAGAAGGTAAGAAAATGAGTAAAAGTAAGGGAAATACAGTAGAACCATTTAGTGCTATTTCTAAATATGGAGCAGATGCGATTCGCTTTTATTTACTTTATGTGTCTCCTGTATGGACGCCTATTAAGTTTGATGAGGAAGGCTTAAAAGAAGTTATTTCTAAATTCTTTAATACATTTAAAAATACTTATACATTTTTTGCTATGTATGCCAATATTGATGAAATAGATCCTAGAAGTTATACTATTTCTTATGATGAATATGAAGAAATTGATAAGTGGCTACTTTCTAAATATCAAGGTCTTGTTTATATGGTTACTAATTCTTATGATAATTATGATTTAACAGCTGTGGTAAGAAATATTACTGATTTTGTGTCTGAAGATTTATCCAATTGGTATATTAGAAGAAATAGAAGAAGATTTTGGCAAAGTGAATTTGATACAAGTAAAAAGGCTGTTTATAAAGTTACCTATGATGTACTTGTTGGTCTTTGTAAACTTATCGCACCTATTGCTTCTTATACAGCTGAAGAACTTTATTCAAAATTAGTAGGGGATAAATCTGTTCATTTAACGGATTTCCCTGTTTATGAAGAAAACTATATTGACAAACATATTGAAAAGAGAATGGATCTTGTGCGAACTCTTATTCGTTTAGGTAGAAATGTAAGAGAAGATGCTAAAATAAAAGTTAGACAACCTATTCAAGAAGCACTTATTGATGGAAAAAATAAGAAACTTATTTCTGATTTAACACCTTTAATTTTAGAAGAACTTAATGTTAAAGAAGTTATTTTTACAGAGGAAATAGATACATATATGAATTATGTTGTTAAACCAAATTTTAAAGTAGCTGGACCTATTTTTGGGTCTAAAATAAAATTATTTGCGGATTATCTTGCTTCTATTTCTCATGAAGAAATTCATAAATTGCAAAATGGGGAAGCTATTTCTATTTTGATAGATCATGATGGTTTTACTATTGATCAGAATATGTTAGATATTCGTGTTATACCAAAAGAAGGATTTAATGTAGCAAAAGAAAATAATCATTTCATTATTTTAAATACAGAGCTTACTAATACTTTGATAGAAGAGGGTATTGCAAGAGAGCTAGTATCTAAAGTACAGCAACTTCGTAAAAGAGAAAACTTTGATATTGCTGATAGAATAAACCTTTATTATAGTGGAGATGAAATGGTTCATTCTGTAATAGATAAATTTCATGATTATATACAAAAGGAAACTTTAGCTCTTTCCATTCTTTCTAAAAAAACAGAAGAAAGTTTTGATTTAAATGGACATGTGACAACTTTACAGTTAGAGAAGAGGTAACTCTTTTCTTTTTTTTTTAAATTATGTATAATAATTTATATAGAGTAAATAGTATTAATAAAAGGAGAATGAAATATGTCAGTTAATTTTACAGAAGATCAAAAAAGAAGATTAATCACTTTATATAATGTAAATAGTGCGAGTGATGTTCAATATGAAACTCTTTTGAGTAAATATATTTATTTTTTAGAAAAGTACTTGGCTAGTAGTACAGAAGAATTTCAAAATCCTGATTATTTGTTTTCTTTAAATCATGGATTTTATTGGTTACTTCAAGATACTTTGGTGGATGATAAAACACAGACTGTTCCTGTTATGGATGATATACAAGGTGTAAGATGGAAAATTAATAATGGGAAATATAATTCTTTAACAAATTATGAAAAGCTTTTATATTTACTTACACAGCTTCAGGATAGGACCAATCAACTTTCTAGTGTTCGTGAGGATTCTCGTCTAAATTTATCTGAAATGTCTTATTTGGTAGAATGTGTTTATCAAACAGAGCAGAAAATGGAAATGCCTAAGCAAGGTGTGATGGGGTAAAATTTATATTAAATGGATTTATAGAAAAATGTAGTTACGGATGTTCTACATTTTTTTATTATTTTTGTATTGTAAAAAGAGATTAACACATAATCACATTATAGAAATAACACGTAATAAGATTACGTATATATAACAAATTATACGATAAAAAAGATATACTGTCAAATATGGTGATGATATGAAGTTAATTGTAAAAAAGAAAAATTATACAAAAGGAGAAATAATAAAAATAGTAAGAGAATGGACAAATAAAACCCAAAAAGAATTTGCAAAGGAATTAAATAAAAGTGAAAGTATAATCCAAAAATATGAAGCAGATGAAGTAAACTATGGAATAGAGACATTATTAGATATTGCAAAAGAGAATAATATTACCATTACTCTTGAGAAAAAATAGGAGGAACTATGATAATAAAAGAAAAACAAGTAAAAGATTATATAACAAAATCAAATTTGCCAGAAAGTGATTATGTAATAAACCCATACATAGGATGTTCACATGGATGTAAATATTGTTATGCCTCTTTTATGAAAAGATTTACAAATCATAAAGAACCATGGGGAACTTTTATAGATATAAAAAGATGTAAAAAGAAAATAAACATAGAAAAATTAAAAGGAAAAAATGTTTTTTTATCCTCTGTCACAGATTGTTATAACCCCATCGAAAAAGAAGAAGAAATAACTAGAAATATTTTAAAAGAATTAATAAATGCAGATTGCTTTTTATCCATATCCACAAAATCTAATTTAATTTTAAGAGATATAGATTTATTAAAACAAATGAAAAAAGTAACAGTAAGTATATCTATAAACACCTTAGATGAATCCTTTAGAAAAGATATGGATAAAGCATCTTCAATAGAAGAAAGAATAGCCACATTAAAAAAGTTACATGAAAATGGAATCTATACTATTTTATTTATGTCTCCTATATTTCCCTATATTACCAATTATCAAGAAATAATAGAAAAAACAAAAAAATTTGTAAATGAATATTGGTTTGAAAACTTAAATCTAAGAGGTTCTTATAAAACAGATATATTAAATTATATAAAAGAAAAATATCCCAATTATTATAATGAATATCTAAAAATTTATATAAAAAAAGATAAAGAATATTGGATAACACTAGCTACTAAAATAAACCATTATTGTCAAAAAAATAATATAAAATATATAAACTTTTTTTATCATGAACAATTAGTAAAAGAAAAAAAAGAAAAACAAAAAGCAGTAGTTTCTAAATAAAAAGATATATGGTATAATGAAAAAGCAGAAGGTGAAAGTATGGACAAACTAAAAAGAACAATAGAAAATAAATATGTATATACCTTTATTATGAGTTTAATAAGCTATATAACAGTACTCAATCAAATGCATATAAATATATATTCTTTTATGTCTTTTTTTCTTTTTTTTATATTATATTTCTTTTTTTATAAAATAGATTATAAAGAAATAAAAGGAAAAAAAGCCCCCTTTATATATGCTTTTATATTTTCTAGTATATTAATAATAGGGGATATTTTATATCCTAATATGACAAACAAAAATCTAGAATTACTAAAAGAGATATGTAAAATAAAAAATATAGTATATTTATTAGGATATGGAAATTTATTGTATGCTTTTTTTACACTTATTATACCTATTTTATTAAAAATAAACGGAAGAGAGCCAAAGAAAGAAAAAAATAAAATATTCCTGTATTCCTTTCTTACCATTTTTATATTACATCTTCCTTATTTTTTAGCTTATTTCCCAGCCAACATGACATCAGATACTTTATCAGAATTTGAAATATTTATAGGTGGTTTTGTAAAGATGACAGACCATCATCCTGTTTTACATTATTTATTTATGTCTATCCCATATTCTATAGGTAAATTTCTATTTCATAATACTATAATAGCCACCTCATTTGTAACCCTTACACAAATGATAATAATGGCACTTATCTTTGCCTATACTATTTATTTTCTCTACCAAAAGGAGTATAAAAGAAAACTATGTATAATTTTAACACTTATTTATGGATTATTACCTGTCTTTGGATTTTATAGTACCATACTATGGAAAGATATTTTGTTTTCAGGTCTATTTTTACTATTTGTAATAGAATTAGTAAAACTTTCTGAAGATTTAGAAAATTATAAAGTAAAAGAAAAAATAAGATATATATTAATATCCCTTCTTATGTTGCTGATGAGAAACAATGCTATTTATATGTATATTCTTCTTTTCTTAGTAAGTATAGTTGTTTTTAGAAAACAACTAAAAAATATAGTTACTATATTTTTTATCGTAATAGGAAGTTATTTTCTTATAAAAGGACCTATTTTCACTATGTGTAAAATAGAAAAGCCATCTTCCAAAGAATATATAGCAATACCTTTACAGCAAATAGGGAGACTAGCTTATAAAGAAGTAACATTTACCAAAAAAGAAAAAGAAATATTAAATAAATTAATAGATGTAGAAATTTTAAGAAAAAAATATAATCCACAAACAGTAGATGCTATAAAATTTGATAAAGCATACCATGGAGAAAATCTAGATACAAATACAAAAGAATTTTTAAAACTCTATCTAAATCTTATAAAAAAACACCCTATTGCAATGGTAGAAGGTTATTTAACAAGTACATTAGGATTTTATTATCCCAACGTATACTATGAACCAGTAGCCATACAAATAGATAAAAATAAATGGGATATAAAAAGAAAATCTCTTTTACCAAAAAGTATAGTAAATAAAATAGATAAATTAAAATCATTTGATATTCAAATATTATCCATAACATGGAGTGTAGCACTTTGGGTTTGGACACTATTTTTCTTTCTATATATTGCATATAGTAGAGGAAAAATACAAGGACTGTATCCATATTTATCAGTAGTAGCTCTTTATGTAACAATTATGATAGCGACACCACTTTATATAGAACTTAGATACGTATATGGAATTTATACAGCTTTACCATTCCTTATTGTATATACACTTGGTTTAAACAAAGAAAAAGTTAGGAGTAAAAAAAATGAAAAATAAAAAAATAGCAATTTTAATTCCTTGTTATAATGAAGCAAAAACCATTGAAAAAGTAATAACAGATTACAAAAAAGAGCTTCCTACTGCAGATATTTATGTATATGATAATAATTCTACAGATGGAACCGATGAAATAGCAAAAAAAGCAGGAGCCATTGTTCGTTATGAATATAGACAGGGAAAAGGAAACGTAATCCGTTCTATGTTTAGACAAATAGATGCGGATTGCTATTTAATGATTGATGGAGATGATACATATCCAGCTGAAAATGCAAGAGAAATGTGTAAATATATTATAGAAGGAAAAGCAGATATGGTAATAGGAGATAGACTATCTTCTACCTATGCCAAAGAAAATAAAAGACCCTTTCATAATGTAGGAAATAAGCTTGTTCGTCTTCTTATAAACATGATTTTTAACAATAATGTGAAAGATATTATGACAGGCTATAGAGCTTTTAGCTACGATTTTGTAAAGACATTTCCTATTCTTTCTAAAGGATTTGAAATAGAAACAGAAATGACTATTCATGCAGCAGATAAAAACTTTAGCTTAGTAGAAATACCTATTACTTACAGAGATCGTCCTGAAGGAAGTGTATCAAAATTAAATACCTATGCAGATGGATTTAAAGTGCTTATGACAATTGCTACCTTATTCAAAGAATATAGACCTATGTTTTTCTTTGGGTGTATTAGTTTGTTTTGTACAGTAGTATCCCTTATTTTAGGAGTACCCGTTGTGCAGGAATACTTCGTAACAGGATTCGTTCCTAAATTTCCAAGTTTAATTGTATCTTGTTTTTTCTTAATGATAGCTGTATTACTGTTTATATGTGGTTTAATCTTACAAGTAATTGCCAAAAAACATAGACAACTTTTTGAACTACTTTTAATTCAAAATACAAAAAAGGGAGACTATAAATGAAAAAACTAACACAAAATAACTTATTTGCCCAAATTATGAAATTTGGAGTAGTAGGGGGAGCAGCCTTTTTAATCGATTATGCTATCTTAATTATTTGTAAAGAAATATTTCATTTAAATGTTTTATTATCTGCAGCCATTGCTTTTACTATTTCTGTTATATTTAATTATATAGCAAGTGTAAAATGGGTATTTGTTGTAGATGAAAAAAATAGTAAAAAAAAGAACTTTATTTTATTTATCAGTTTTAGTATCATAGGTCTTATTATAACAGAGATTATTATGTATATAGGAACAGATATAATAAAAATAAGTTATTTGATTGTAAAAATACTTGCAACAGCAATCGTAATGATATTTAATTTTATTACAAGAAAATTATTTTTAGAAAAAAGATAAAAGCCCTTAACGGACTTTTTTTAATTGAATAACAATAATTACTTTTTTTATAATAATTCCAAAATAAAAAAGGAATAATATTTTTATAATATTATACAACATACTTCTATCCTCCTTTAAATCACATTGTATCAAAAGAAAAGGATAAATAGAAAATGGAAGTATGAAAAGTTAATTTTAATGACTAAAATTTATATCTAGAAAATCTTTCATTCTCTTTTTATATTCACGAGAAAGCAAATCAATCTCTGTTTGATTATCAAAACAAATGCATCTACTTTTCATATCTATATAAATAACACGATCTTTATTTACAATACAAGCCCTATGTGTTTTCATAAATCTATCATTTAAAAGACTTTCCATTTCTACTAAACTTTTATTAACCTTAAAAGTAGTATAATCAGTAACAATTAAAGTTTTTCTAGCTTGAGTATCCGTTGTAATATATAAGATATCTCTCATAGGAATCGTATATAAAATACCTTGATCATAAAAACGAATTGCATGTTTTTGATCCACTCTTTGTAAAGCAATCTGTAACTTTTGTTCTAATTTAGATAAAAAATCTCCTCTTTTAGATAAGAAAGCCAAAAACATAAATTCACTTTCCAAAATCGTCTCCTTATATTTTTTATGGTAAGCAGTCAAAAAAAGAATCATACTATCAATATCATTTTCACGAATCTTTCTTGCCATTTCAATTCCTGTATCAGACGGTGTTTCAATATCTAAAATGTAGATTTTATTTGGAATATTTTTTGTAATCATTTTAATAAAAGATTTATCATAATCATAAAAATGATGAATTTCATAAGCAATACTATTCTTCATCATCATTTGATGTATCAAAATAGAAATTTGTTCATGTACCTTTTTATGATCTTCCCCAATAATAAAATGTACCATAAAGTACCTCCTCTTTTTATTCTGTCACCATTCCATCTTAACACAATCATAACTTTATAAAAATAGATAAATAGTAAAAAGAGATTTTCATGCTATTAAAAATGTAGTATAATAAAAGTGCTGTTGGGAGAAAAAGAGATGGAAAAATTAGAAATATATTTTTTACTTTTTATAATATACGCCATCTTAGGATGGATAATAGAAGTAATATGTAAATGGATTACAAAAAAAAGATTTATGAATAGAGGCTTTTTGATAGGTCCTTATTTGCCTATTTATGGTTATGGGGCCCTTTTCATGACAGTGATATTAACCAAATATCAAAACGATCTTTTCATTCTCTTTAGTATGGCTGTATTATGGTGTTCTATCTTAGAATATATAACAAGTTATATAATGGAAAAAATATTCAAAGCAAGATGGTGGGATTATTCAACTTACCCCTTTAATGTAAATGGAAGAATTTGTCTTGTAAATGCCTTATTTTTTGGCCTAGGGGGCGTATGTATCATCAAAATTACAAATCCTATATTGTTCCCCCTTTTACAAAAAGTGCCATATCATATATTAAATATAGTAAGTGTTCTTTTCCTTTTTGTCATAATCATAGATACCATTATTTCTTGTAAAATTATTGCCAAATTTAGTAAAACAGCCCACTGTTTATTACAAGATAGAAGTGAAGAATTAGCACTCTTTGTAAAGAAAAATATAAAAGAAAATATATTAGAAGAATTCTCAAATAGAGTAAGAAAAACAAAAAGAGAAACCTATTTTCAGTTAAAAAGTCTTTATAAAAATAAAAATATATTGTATAGAAGACTTTTAATAGCCTTTCCCAATATAGAAGTTCGAAATGAAAAAATAGAAAAATTATTTTATAAAATTTTAGAAAAAGTAAGAAAAGAGCGTGATGAATATGAACATGCCGAATTTAAAAGAAGCAAAAATAAGAGGAAAAAGTAAAGTAAGAATTATTAAAGATGCTTATAAAGTAAAAGAAGAATTAAAAAATATAGGAAAAGATAAAAAATATTTTATAAAAACCTATGGATGCCAAATGAATGAACATGATAGTGAAAATATCAAAGCTATACTAGAAGATATGTCTTACAAAGAAACAGAAGACATGGAAAAAGCAGATATTATTCTATTAAATACATGCGCTATAAGAGAAAATGCACATAATAAAGTATTTGGCATGATAGGAAGAATTAAACATCTAAAAGAGCAAAAATCACATATTATTGCAGGTATATGTGGATGTATGGCACAAGAAGAAGGCATAGCAACAGAACTAAAAAACAAATATAAACATATAGATTTAGTATTTGGAACACATAATTTCCATACACTTCCAGAATTAATAGAAAAAAATCAAAAAGAAAAAGAAAGACAAATAGAAGTCTTTAGTAAAGAAGGAGACGTATTAGAAAATATCCCTGTCAAAAGAGATAGTAAATATAAAGCCTTTGTCAATATTATGCTTGGATGTGATAAATTTTGTACCTACTGTATAGTTCCATATACAAGAGGAAAACAAAGAAGTAGAAAAAAAGAAGATATTTTAAAAGAAATAGAAGAATTAATAAAAAAAGGATATAAAGAAGTAACCCTATTAGGACAAAACGTAAATGCATATGGAAAAGATTTAGAAGAAGATTACAACATGGCTAATTTACTAGAAGAGGTTGCTAAAACAAAAATTCCCCGTATACGATTTGTAACAAGTCATCCTTGGGATTTTACAGAAGAAATGATCGATAAAATTGCCAAATATGAAAATATTATGCCTTATATTCATTTACCATTACAATCTGGATCCAATCGTATTTTAAAATTAATGGGAAGAAGATACACCAAAGAAGAATATTTAACATTGTATCATAAGTTAAAAGAAAAAATACCATCATGTGCAATTACAACAGATATTATAGTAGCCTTCCCAGGAGAAACAGAAGAAGATTTTAAAGAAACACTAGAAGTAGTAGATGCCTGTAAATATGATGGTGCCTATACCTTTATTTTCTCCAAAAGAGAAGGAACACCAGCATCTAAAATGGAAGAAAGCTTAAAAGAAGAAGAAAAAAGAGAAAGACTACATAGATTAAATGAAAAGATAAATGATTATAGCAACAAAGCAAACCAAAAATACAAAGGAAAAACAGTAAAAGTGTTATTAGAAAAAGTAAGCGAAAAAGATCCATCTATGTTATCAGGATATACAGAAACAAATAAATTAGTAAATGTAAAATCAGCAAAAGAAAATCTTGGGAAAATAGTAAGTGTCAAAATAACAAATATCAAAACATGGAGTATGGATGGAGAAATAATATAAAAGAAAATGCATGAATTTTCTTTTTTTATGTACTTTTATAGATCCATCTGCATACATTAAACTAGAGAGGTGATAAAGTGGCATTTAAAGAAATTGTAACCAAAGCAATTGTTGGAAAAGGAAAAAAATATTTTAAAAACAGCTATGATTTAGAAGTAAACGATGCCCCATCTACTATTTTAGGATGCTGGGTGATTAATCATAAATTTAAGGGCTATAAAACGGGAGATAAAGTAGGTGTAAATGGCTCTTATGATGTAAATATTTGGTATTCTTATGATAAAGATAGTAAAACAACTGTAGTAAATAAGAATGTATCTTATAATGATGTTTTCAACGTAAAAATAAAAGAAAATGCAGATACATCAGATACAGATATTATTGTAAGAACATTAAAACAACCTAACTGTTCTAAAGTAGATATAGATGGAAATGTAATTCGTTTTGATGTAGAAAAAGAATTGGGAGTAGAAATCGTAGGAGAAACAAAAATGAAAATTGCAATCGAAGAAGATGAAGAACCTTGGGATGAAATAGAAGATGAAGTAGATGAAAAAATAGAAGAAGAAATCGATGAAAGTGTAAATACAGATTATATTGAATAAAAGTATCAAATGATGCTTTTTTTCATGGAAAAATATAAAAAAGCAGGGAAATAAATAGAAAAAATCTATAGAAATTTAAATTATGTAAAATGAAATTTACATAATTTTTTATACTAGAAACATTATAAAATCCCATATATTTATATAAAATATTTTTTACATATTATGTCCATAGATAAAATAAAACAAATAGCAAACCCAAAACA
>CATOOY010000005.1 GCA_951801995.1 uncultured Erysipelotrichaceae bacterium | reverse complement strand
AAATACTTAATCAATAATTCTTTTACTCCATAATGTTCAATACTTTCATAACACATTTTTATAGCATCATCTTTATTAATAAAATCATAAGTTAATGATATTTTATCTAAAGTTTGACTAACAAATATTCCATAAGTGCTTAACTTAATTTTATCTAGTATTTTAACTACTTTTTTAGCTGAGCCTTTATCATGAACATAAAGGATAAATGCATGTAATGGTGAATCAGAAAAATCATCTAGAGTATTATTTGATGTTATATCTTCAGTATAATCTAAAAAGATATCAAAATATTTATCATTATATAAAAGTTTACTTGCACTTTCATTAATTAAATATAATGAATCTTGAAATTCACCATTAGATCCATCCATAAAAGTTTCCTTTATAAACCTATATGTATATTTGATTAGTTCAAAAGCATTGTTATATTCTTCATTATCTATAAAATCATCTATGTAATCAGATACATTAGAAATTAAATCTACAAAGTATCTTCCATTATAATAATTAACAAATCCATTTCTGTCACTTATTTTTCTTAATTCATAGCTCATTTCATCATATATTTTAGAAAGTTCAGATTTGTTTTTTTCTTTTTTTACTTGCTGTTTATTTGAAACTTCTAATTCTGAAATATCATTTTCTTCTAAATAATAAAGAACAGCAGCAATATGTTTACACATGTATTCACCACCTTCTGAATATGGGCATGAACAATAAAAATTATTTAATTCTTTATCATTTGCTCTTATTTCAATTCTATATATTTCAGAGCCATCAATATAAGCAGTTACTAAATCTTGTTGACACCAAATATCTAATATTCTATTTTCTTTATAGTAACTTTTTCCACGAGATAGTATAAGTGAATCAAAATAATCTTCAAAATCATGATTTCTTAAAAACTTCTTCATAATTCATCTCCTATTCAAATTTTATATTATTCTCTTTGCACCAATTTACAGCAATTTCTTTATACTTTTCATCTCTAAATTTATACCAATCGTCAATAATATCAAAATTAATACAAGTATCTTTAAACCTTCTAAATGCACCACTACCATTTAGAGAAATATATAAGTGATTTTGAGGTCTAGTATCTTCAATATTTTTTGCAAAATTTTCCATCATTTCATATTCATTAATATCATATCTAGTGGGTAACATAATAGATTTTTCAAATAGTTCATCCAATTCATCTTCATTTAAGTTTTCATAATCCCCAATATTTAACATAAATATTTCTCCATTAATTGAATTATAATAGTATTTAATTTCATCGTTTGTAAAGTTTAAGGCATCAATTATTTCACCTAATTTTACTTTCATAAAAATCGTACTCCTTTCAAAAGTTCTTGATAATTAAATTATACCAAAAAAAGTTGAGTTTTTCCCAACTTAAACAATATTTTTATATATAAAATTTAATTTGATACTCATTATTCCCCATAAAAATTGTATCCCCATTTTTTACAGTATAGATAATTCCTGGTACTGTTCCTATATAGTTAGGGATCATGAGTATTTGTCCTATGCTTAGATTATCACTTGTCAGATTATTTAAGCGAATAATTTCATTTACATTTGTGTTGAATCTATTGGCAATATTCCATAGTGTGTCTCCTTTTTTTACTATATACATTCCTACTTCTTCTGGTGCTTCTATTTCTGGTTCTTTTAGTATTATTTTTTGTCCTACCATAAGGATATCACTTGTTAAATTGTTTAACCTTTTTAATTCATTTACAGTTGTATTAAATTTTTGAGCGATACTCCATAATGAATCTCCCACTTTTACTATATATATATTGTCTGTAGATGGTTTGTTATCTGGTGTATTTGTTGTTTTTTCTGGGATTAGAAGTATCTGACCTACATATAAGTCATTACTTGTTAGATTATTTAATTTTTTGAGCGTGTCTACAGTTGTGTTATATTTTTGAGCGATACTCCATAGGCTATCTCCTTTTTGAACCATATAAGTATTGGTGTTTGCTGGTGGGATAAATCCTCCCATTTTGGTTGCGATAACAGCATCTACCACTGCATCTACATAACGTTTATAATTGTTTTTTATCTTATTTAAATCATTACTATTATTGATAAATCCATATTCTACAATAACAGGTTCTGTTATTCCTGTATTTCTATGTATAAAGTAGTAATCTTTTGTATTATCACTTGGTAGTCTTCTTTGGTATACTGTTCTTGTTTTTTGTCCTGCTTCTCCTAATGCATTTAATATATTTTGTGCTAGTTTTTTTTCATTTCTAAGTGCATATATTACTTCTGCTCCTTCTGATGTTCCTGATACGTTTGAGTTAATATGGTTGGAAATTACTACAACATCTTTTCTGTTTCCAAAAGCATTTAAAATACGGTTTACACGTTCTGTAGGACTTATTGTTTCATCTGTTGTTCTTGTTATATAAACAGGCACACCCATTTCTTTAAATCTTTCATACATATATTCTGATATTTGTAAAGTTAAGTCTTTTTCTTTTGTATTTCCAGATACAGCACCTGGGTCGCTTCCTCCATGTCCTGCATCTATTACTACACCAAACAAGTTATTATTCATATTTCACCTCTCTATAGCATGATATGTAATTTTATTATTTTAGCTACTGGATAGGGTAGAAAAAAAGGAGCTTATTTAAATAAATGTGTTTTTATTTTTGTATAGTATTAAAGATGTGTTTGACATTTTTTGCACTTTTTTAAATATAATTTAGTAATAGGTGATAGTATGAAAAAAATGTATTTAATTGTTTTTGTTTTAGGACTTTGTTTGCTTTATTTTGTTTGTTTTTTTGATCCTCCTACTTATACAAGTGATAATTATCCTACTATTCGGTTAAAGGGAAAAATAAATGTTTTTGTTCCTTATGGTGGTAAATATAAAGAAAAAGGATATTTTGCTTATGATAAAGAAGATGGAAATATTCGTAAAAAGGTAAAAGTGAAAAATAATATTGATACAAAGAAATTAGGGAGACAACAAATTATTTATGAAGTAACTAATTCTAAAGGAAATATGGTGAAAACGAGTCGTTTTGTTACTATTGAAAAGAGTAATACAATTCCTTATTCTATTTATTATGATAAAATAGATAATGAAATACTTTATTGGGGAACCAATAATAAAAAAGATGGGAAAAGACCTCTTGTAAATATAGATCCTGTAGAATTAAAAAAATATAATGCATATGCGATGGGAAGAGATGAGAAAGTTTTGTATTTAACTTTTGATGAAGGCTCTTTGGAAAATTATTTACCTCAAATTGTAGATGTTTTAAATAAAAATGATGTAAAAGCAACTTTTTTCTTATGTTATACTTTTATGAAGAAAAATAAGAAATTAATAAAAGAGATGGTAGAGAAAGGGCATTCTATAGGAAATCATACTGCTCACCACGTTTCTATGTCTACTTTAGCTTCTTCTACTACTTTTTCTACCTTTTTAGATGAACTGATTTTAAATGAAAAATTGTTTGAAAAAATAACTGGGAAGAAAATGGATTCTATTTATCGTGAACCAAAGGGAGAATTTAGTATGCGTACTTTAAACATAATAAGTGATTTAGGATATCGTTCTTATTTTTGGAGTGCTGCTTATAAAGACTGGGATGATAAACTTACAAAGGAAGAAGCTTATCAATCTTTGATAGAAAGAGTTCATAATGGTGCGATATATTTACTTCATCCTACAAGTAAAGGAAATTATCTTGCTTTAGCTGATTTCATAAAAGAAATGAAAAAAGAAGGATATACTTTTGATTTGGTAAAAAATATATCTTAAATATTAGAAGAAAAGAAATAAAATAAAAAATTATCACAAAAATGTGATAGTTTTTTTATACGCCTCCAATGATACCTTTTTTTCTTAGAAATGTTTTTCTTAAAAAGTCGATTGGAATGACAGATGCGGCTAGAAGAATCATGAATTGTAATTCGTGGAAGGTAAGACCCACTGTTCTAAATAGATGTCCTCCAAAGTAGATTAATAGTAACTGAATGCATGCTATAAAAATAACGATAGATAAAAATATTTTATTTCTTAGAATATTTGCAAATAAATTTAATCGATGTGTTCTTGCATTGAAACTATTAAATATATCAATAAAAATAAAGAGACCAAAGAAAGCAGACATTAAATGTTCGTTGTTGTTATATATTTTTTGAAATATTGGTAGTTTTAAAAATAGGATACATAAAATAGCTGAATATACTCCTGTAAAAAAGATTTCTCCAAACATATATCTATTTATAATAGATTCATTTTTTTGTTTTGGTTTTTCTTTCATATATTCTAAAAGGGGTGGTTCAAAAGCAAATGCAAGTCCTGTTAGGGTATCCATTACCATATTAATCCAAAGCATCTGTATAACAGTGACAGGTGTATCAATTCCTATGAAGGGACCAATAAAAGATAGTCCTATGGCACATAAATTAATAGTGAGCTGACAGATAATAAATTTACGTATACTTTTAAATATGGTTCTTCCATATAAAATAGCTTTTGATATGGATAAAAAGTTATCATCCAAAATGACAATTTCAGCAGCTTCTTTTGCTACTTCTGTACCACTTCCCATTGCGAAGCCTACATCGGCATTTTTTAAAGCAGGTGCATCATTTACTCCATCTCCTGTCATTCCTACTGTTAGATCTAGATTTCTTGCTATTTTAATTAATTTCGTTTTATCACTAGGAAGACTTCTTGCTATAATTTTTAGGTTGGGTAGTATTTTTTTTATTTCTTCTTCGTTTAGTTTATGTAGTTCGTCTGATGTTAAAACAATATCTGTTTCTTTTTTTATTAATCCAACTTCTTTTCCTATATTGGTAGCTGTATTTTTATTGTCTCCTGTAAGCATTACTACTTGTACACCTGCATTTTCTACTAGCTTTATGCCTTCTTTACTTTCTTTTCTTATTTCATCTTTTATAGCAATTATTCCTACTAGGGTGAGATTATGAAAAGAACCATAAATAGGGGAGGTTGCTAGTAGTAACATACGAATTCCTTTATTGGCCATCTCTATTATATAATTTTCTATTTTCTTTTTATCTTTTAATGGTATTTTTCTTCCATATTCATTGTAGTAAGAAGTACAAGTAGGAAGTATTTTTTCATAGGCTCCTTTTATGAGTGTTGTTTTTTCTTTATCATTTATTTGTGTGCTTGCATATTTGTTTTTGCTATCAAATGGTGTTGTTTTAAGTATTTTTATATTTGGATTTTTTTCTTCTTTTATAAATTTGAGTAGTGCTTTATCTGTGATATTTCCACCAATTATTTTATTATTGCTATAAGTACTTTCATTGTTATAAATAATATTTGTACTTATTAAATTTGCATATTTTGGATATAAAAGTAATTCTGCTTTATTATTGTATTTTCTTAGATTTCCATCTGTTATTTCCATTACTTCTAAACATCCTTTGGTGAGTGTACCTGTTTTGTCTGTAAATAATATATTAATATTTCCAGCTGTTTCTATTCCTACCATTTTTCTTACTAAAACATTATTTTTTAACATTCTTTTCATATTGGAAGAAAGAACGAGGGTAATCATCATAGGTAGTCCTTCTGGAACAGCTACTACAATAATGGTAACAGAAAGTGTTAGTGCATATAAAATATGGTTTATCATGAGGGGTAGGTTTGTAATGGTATTTAGAATGAGTGTTTTATCAAAGTGGTTGTTTATGAAAATAACATTTAATAAATAAGAAATAGAAACTAAAGTAGCACCTATATATCCAATTTTACTTATAATCATGGCTAAATCATGTAGTCTTCTTTTAAGGGGACTTTCTGGGCTTTCTTCTTTTAATTCTTCATTCATTTTCCCATAAAGTGTTTTGTTTCCTATTTCTGTTACACGCATGTATGCGTTTCCACTATAAACAGTTGTTCCTTTAAAAAGCTTATTTTTATTTGTTATATTTATACTAAATTCTTCTTTATGGGCTTCTTTTGCTTCTCCACTTAGGGAGGATTCATCTACATCTATTTTCCCTTTTACGATAATCCCATCTGCTGGGATTTTATCTCCTGCTTCTAGTAGAATGATATCATCTTTTACCACTTCTTCTGCTTTTATTTCTACTATGGTTTGGTTTCTTTTTACTTTACATTTTACTTTAGATGCTTCTTCTTGCATTTTTTTAAATGCTTTTTCACTTCCGTATTCTGAAATAGAAGAGATAAAAGACGCTAATAAAATAGCAATCAATATACCAACTGTTTCAAAGATATCAAAATTTTTTATAAGAAATATGACTTTAATAGCGAGGGCTATTAATAATATTTTGATAATAGGATCTCCTAGAGATGTTATAAAAAGAGATATAAATGAGTTTTCTTTTCCTGTATCTAATATATTTTTTCCATATTTCTCTATACTTTTTGCGACTTCTTTATCAGTAAGACCTCTTGTATCTTTTTCCATAGAATACCTCCTATGAAAATATACTTTCTTCTTTTTGAAAATATCCTTTTTTTTATTTGACATATTCTGATAAATATATTGGAGAAAGAATTAAAATAGCAAAATAATATAGGCTGCATATAGTATAGGGAGGTGAGAGTATGCATTTTGATTATCATTCTCAAAATAATTATTTTAATTATTATGATGGTATAGGAGTGAAAAGTACAGAATATCAAATTTTGGCTCCAGAACAATCACAAGAGGAACAACCAGGAAAGGAATATCTTATGTATCCACTACCTATTTTTGATAATCCTAGTTATCAGGGAAGTGGTAAATTAAAGGGAAAAGTGGCTATTATTACAGGTGCAGATAGTGGACTTGGGCGTGCAGCTGCTGTTGCTTTTGTAAAGGAAGGTGCAAGTGTTGTTATTCCTTATTATAATGAGCATGAGGATGCAGAGTATACCAAACAATATATTGAACGTTTAGGGGGACAATGTTTACTACTTTCTGGAGATATTGCTTCTCAAAACTTCTGTAAGGATATTGTAGATAAAACACTTCATACATTTGGGAAGATTGATATACTAGTAAATAATGCAGGGGTACAGTATCAACAAGATACGCTTTTAAATATTAGTGAAGAACAGTTTGATAGGACAATGAAGGTAAATATTTATGGGATGTTTTATTTAACAAAGGCTGCTTTGCCATATCTACAAGCAGGTTCTTCTATTATTAATTTGACAAGTGTGACTACTTTTTATGGGGATCCACAGCTTATTGATTATGTAACTACAAAAGGAGCTATTGTAGGTTTTACAAGGGCACTTGCGAGAAATTTGGCTCTTAAAAATATACGTGTAAATGCGATAGCACCAGGATTTTTTTGGACACCGCTTCAACCAGCTTGTTGGGTAAAGGAAAAGATACCATCTCTTGGAAGTAATTCAGCGATGGCAAGGGGTGCGAATCCTTATGAACTTGCACCAACTTTTGTCTTTTTGGCCTCTGATGATTCTAGTTATATGACAGGTCAGGTTATTCATAATAATGGGGGAGAAGTAATGGGATAAAAAAAATTAGGGTTTTCTTGAAACCCTAATTTTTTTATGCTTATCTTTAGATTACTATATTTTTTCTTTTTTTTGTGTTATACTTTTGTTAGAAAAGAGTGATATTATGGATAAGAAAATAATGACAAGATGGTTACTTTCTATTTTACTTTTTATACTTTTGTTTATTTCTTCTATTCATTTGCGTATTATGAATCCTATTGATGGACACATAGATACAAGAACATATGAAGAACGATTTAAAGAGGAATACGAGTCTTTAAATGGGGTAGAAAGAGAAGGAAAAGGTTATAAGAATATAGAGA
Source organism: uncultured Erysipelotrichaceae bacterium (assembly GCA_951801995.1). GTDB lineage: Bacteria > Bacillota_I > Bacilli_A > RF39 > UBA660 > RUG12867. The sequence continues at coordinate 21,168 of CATOOY010000005.1, read as the reverse complement.
TTACAATACTAGATGATAACAATGTTTGGTATGCTAGTCAAAACGAAATTTTGAAAATTTTGGATAAAGGTACAGGAATTATTTATTTTGGTTTTCCCGATTGTCCTTGGTGTAGGAATTTAGTTCCTATTTTAATTCGTACGGCAAAAGAAGAGGGGATTAAAGAAATATATTATTATAATGCGAAAGAGGATAGGGATGAAAAAAAGCTTGTAGATGGGAAAATAGAAGAGGTAAAAAAGGGAAGTGATTTTTATTTAAAACTTTTAGAAAAATTAGGTAATAAAGCAAGTAAATATGATGGTCTTTCTGATGATAGTATAAAAAGACTTTATTTTCCAACTGTTCTTTTTGTAAAAGAAGGAGAAATTGTTTTATTCCATGAGGGAACGGTTCCTTCACAACTAGATCCTCTTGTAAAGTTAAATCAAAAACAAGAAACAGAACTTAGAGAAATATTAATAGATGGTATGAATATGATTTATGGGGATACTTGTAATGATAAGTGTTAATTATATAAATATTATTTTTTGATGAAAAAAGAGACTGTATTATTTTAGTGCAGTCTCTTTTTCTTCCATTTCATCTAGTATTCTATCATATAAATTTGCTAGATAATCTATTTTATTTTCTATATAATCATTTATTACTATTTGTGTTAAAAAGGGCATTTCCTCCTTAAAACTATCATAGTTTGCATTTATACCGAGTGCGATGGCATAAGCTAAATATTCTTTCCATAAAACGACTTCTTCTAGTTTTCTATTTTTTAGATGAGAGAAATTTACTATATAATTTTGGAAGGCTTGTAATTTTTTTAGGAGAACTTTTCCCTCTTTTGTAGGAATATATCTTTCTTTTTTTGTGATTTTTATAGTGATAAATCCAAATGTAAATAGTAAAATTAGTACAAAGTCATAGGTTTTTTCAGCGAATTCAAAGGGAACATAGGTAAAAGAAATCGCATAAATAATGGTAACAATAAGAAGGACTAGTGTAACAATTTGAAAAGGATTTGTTTTGGTTTTTTTGATGAGATTTTTGTTTTCTAAATTTTTTATTACGATATTTGTTAGTTCTTTGCCACTAAAGTTTTTTTGGGGTTTTCTTCCTAATAAAAAATCATAGATATATGTTTCATCCTCTCTTTTTGATATTTGTTTTTTTTCTGAATATTCCCATGGTGTATTTTCAAAATCAATATTTATTGCTTCTTTGGCATATAGCAAAAGTGTTGTTCCTAACAAAGCTTTTTTTGTTTCTATTTTTCTTTTCATTAAATAAATTGCCATAGGGACACTTAGTTCTTCTGGAAATTCTCTAAAGAATTCTTCTTTTTTTATAAATTTTTTCCTACTAAAAAGGAAAAGAAGGAATAGAAGTGTAAAGGATAAAAGACTTATATTAAATAGAATGACATATTTTCCTCCTTCTATAGTAGAAACGATTGTATAAATCATAGTGAAGACTGTAATAATACTGAATAAACATAAAAGAACAATAGCTTTTATTTTTTTGCTTCTTTTATCTTGTAAATGTTTTAGATTTTTTAATAATAAAAAAAGAATAATAAATATGAGTGGTCTTATTATATTTTGTATGTTCATAATACTGCTCCTTTTTTATAAGAATTTTCTATATAATCATTTAGTAATATTTCTTTGTAAAGTAACCTTTTCTTTTGCTTTTCTTCTTCTGTTATATCTGTTTTTTGTTCTAACGCTTTGGCATCTTCTATACATTCTTCTACTGTTTTAGCAATTACCATATTATTTTCTTCTTTATATAGCATAGTAAGGGAAGGATGTCTTTTTAATATGTCTGGTTTATCTTTGATGAGGTTTTCAAAAATGGTTTCTAAAGAAGATTCTATACCATTTATAGTTCTTGTTTTGTCTTGTAATTTTATTCTATGCATCTTTTTTTTCTCTTTTAATGCTTGGATTGTTTCTTTTGTTAAAGATATATTCATTTGTGTGCAGTATTTTAATATACATTCACAAGAAAAGTATTCTGCGTCATTTTCTTGTATTAGTCTTTCATAGTTTTCTTCATAATAACCTTTTATGTAATTTATACATATATCTTCTTTTAACATGTCTATTGTATATATATCTTGTGGATTTTCCATAGCTTTTATTTGTTCTCCATGTCTTATTTCATGATAGATGGTTCGCATAGGAGATATGCTCTTTCCTTCATATAGTTTATATAGATATTGTTCATTTATATAGATAAACTTTTTATTGCAACCTCCTAAATTTTTATGGTTTTCAATGATAAGTGTTTTTTCTGGAAATAACATTTTTAATTGTTCTATAAAAAATTGTTTGAAAAGAAAGTAAGATATAGGAGGTGTTTTGAATAGAGAATTTAGTATAGCAAGATCAAAAAGGATATTATTATTTTTGATGTTTATTTGGCTTTTACTGTAGTACATTACATATTTCTCTTCTTTTTCGTTTAACTTTTTTTGTTCTTGCATTTTTTTTATAATATCATTTATTTTATCTAAATAATGATGGGTATCTAGAAAAGTATTTATAGAAGGGAACATTTTATTTTTATATAAGGGAAGTAATGTTGTACACAAATTATTAAAATCAATTGGTTTCTTATCTACTGTTTGTAAGATTTGATTTAATTCTTCTATTTGCGTGTTTATTTTGTTTATTGTTTCTTGGTTATTTGGTTCTTCTTCTAATTTATGGAGAAGAATATTGATTTTCTTTTCAAAATTTTCTAATATTTGTTTTTTATATGTTTCCATTTTTCTCCTCTTTCTGTTTTTATTTTATCATGTTTTTTTTGTTATAAACCCTTTTTTTATTTATATATGTCAAGTCATTTATTTTACTTCTTCTAGAATGCATGGTATAATAATAATGGTGATAAGATATGTACGAGAATAAGAAAATTGTTATTTTAGGTATGGCTAGAAGTGGCTATGAAGTGGCAAGACTTCTTTCTAAATATAATAACGATATTATTATTACAGATACAAAAGAACAAGATTTAAAAAAAATAGGGGAATTATCAGATTTGAAAATTGTTTTTGTTCAGACGGAAAGTCAGGAAGCTCTTGTGAATGAAAAAATAGATATACTTATTAAAAACCCAGGTATTCGTAAGGATCATCCTGCTGTATTAAAAGCACGCTCTTTAGGAATACCTGTAGTAAATGAGTTAGAAGTAGCTTATCATTTTCTACCAAAGGACGCTACTATTATTGGTATAACGGGTTCCAATGGGAAAACGACAACAACAACTATTCTTTATGAAACTTTAAAAAAAGCAGGATTACCTGTACATTTAGCTGGAAATATTGGGCTTCCTTTATCCCTTACGGTGCAGGAAATGCATAAGGGAGACTATTTAGTTATTGAAATTTCTGATCATCAATTATTAGATATGTATGATTTTAAAACAGATATTAGTATTCTTACAAATTTAAGCACAGTACATATTGATTTTCATGGAACTTATGAAAATTATAAAATGACAAAAAAGAAGATTTTTCAGCATCATACGCAAGATGATTTGGCTATTCTTAATATAGATAATGAAGATGTAGTTTCTATTAGCTGTGATATTCTTTCTTCTAAAAAAACTTTTTCTAGTATACAAAAAGCAGATGCTTATTTAGAAGATGGTTTTATTTGTTTGCATGATAAAAAGGTACTTCCTTTAGAAGAAGTTCGCATAAAAGGAATGCATAATTATGAAAATATTATGTGTACACTTCTAGTTTTAGAAAAATTAAAAGTAGATTTTTCTATTTTGAAAGAATTTTTATCTACTTTTAGTGGAGTGGAACATCGTATTGAATATGTAGATGAAATAGATGGTGTTTCTTATTATAATGATTCTAAATCTACGAATACAGATTCTACTATAACAGCTTTAAAATCATTTGAAAATTACACCATTCTACTTTTAGGGGGACTGGATAGGGGGCACTCATTTGATCCTTTACTTCCTTATATGAAACATGTAAAAGAAGTTATTTGTTTTGGAGAAACGAGTGCTCGTATTTATGATTGGGCTTGTCAAAATAAGATAAAAGCTTATACATATACGTCATTAAAAGAAGCAACTATAAAGGCTAAAGAAGATGCTATAAAAGGGGATACTGTTTTGTTATCACCTGCTTGTGCTTCTTGGGATCAATATGAAAAATTTGAAGATAGAGGAGAAGAATTTAAAAAGATTGTTTCTTCTTTTCAAAATTAGAAAGGGATTTATAATATGACAAAAATTAAAGATGTAATAGGAAGAGAAATATTAGATTCAAGGGGAAATCCTACAGTAGAAGTAGATGTTATTTTGGAAAATGGTGTGATAGGAAGGGCTTCTGTTCCTTCTGGTGCTTCTACAGGAGAAAGAGAAGCTTTGGAAATGAGAGACCATGATTCTCGTTATATGGGAATGGGTGTACTAAAAGCTGTAAGTCATGTGAATCATGAACTTAGAGATTTAGTAATTGGAATGGACGCAAAAAAACAAAGACAAATAGATGAAGCTATGATAGAGCTGGATGGAACAGAAAATAAATCAAGACTTGGTGCGAATGCTATTTTAGGTGTTTCTATGGCTATTTTGAAAGCTGCTAGTTTGGATGTTTCAAAACCTCTTTATGCTTATGTTGGGGATGGGACTTTGATGCCTAGACCTATGATGAATATTCTAAATGGGGGTATGCATGCAGATAATAATCTAGATTTTCAAGAGTTTATGATTATACCAGAGGCTTCTACTATTAAAGAAAAAGTACGTATTGGTTCTGAGGTCTTTCATCATTTAAAGAAAATTTTAAAAGAAAAAGGATATGTAACTGCTGTTGGGGATGAAGGAGGATTTGCTCCTGATTTAAAAAGTAATACAGAAGCTTTTGATCTTATTATGGATGCTATTAAAAAAGCTTCTTATAAACCAGGGGTGGATGTTTTTCTTGGAATTGATGTTGCTGCTTCTTCTTTTTATAAAGATGGTAAATATGTACTTGCTTCTGAAAATAAAATTCTTTCTTTGGATGAACTTCTAGACTTTTATGGTGCGCTTCTTTCTAAATATCCTATTATTTCTATTGAAGATCCTGTAGATGAAAATGATTGGGATGGCTTTGTAAAGATGACAGAAAGATTTGGTAAGCAAATACAGATTGTTGGGGATGACTTATTTGTTACGAATAAAAAATATTTACAAAAGGGTATTGATATGCATGCTGGGAATGCTATTTTATTAAAAGTGAATCAGATTGGTACAATTACTGAAACACTTGATACAATAGAGCTTGCTAGAGAAAATGGTTATCAAACAATAATTTCTCACCGTAGTGGAGAAACAGAAGATACTACAATAGCTAGTCTTGCTGTGGGACTTTCTTTAGGACAAATTAAAACAGGTTCTTTGTCTAGAACAGATAGAGTATGTAAATACAATGCGCTTATTCGTATAGAGGAACAACTTACAAAATAGTTGTTTTTTTTTTTATAGTTTTGTTATCTCTTACTTGTAAAGTTTGTTTATTCTTGTTATAATGAATAAGAAAAAAAGGTGATATTTAATGATATATATGGATTATAGTGCAACTACCAAACCATTAGAGGAAGTGCTAGATACCTTTGTATCTGTTTCTCTACATTTTCCTGGTAATCCTAATTCTTTACATAGACTTGGGGTGGAAGCTAAGGAACTTATAAATGAAAGTACGAGGCAAATACAAAGTTTACTGAGGTTAAAGGATCAAGAAATTATTTATACAAGTGGTGCTTCTGAGTCTAATAATTTAGCAATTAAAGGTATATGTGAAAAGTACGCAAATAGAGGGAAGCATATTATTACAACTCGTTTTGAACATTCTTCTATTTATGGACCTATTGGTTATTTAGGAAAAAGTGGTTTTACTGTTGATTTTGTAGAAACCGATAAAGATGGTATCATTGATATCAATCATTTAAAATCTCTTTTGTGTGAAGATACTATTTTGGTTACAATATCTGCTGTAAATAGTGAAATTGGTTTAAGACAACCCATAGAAAAAATTGGTTCTATTATCAAAGAATATCCAAAATGCTTTTTTCATGTGGATGCGACACAGTGTATAGGAAAGGCACAAATAGATATTGCAAATGTAGATCTTGTTAGTTTTACTGCTCATAAATTTTATGGGTTAAAGGGGATTGGTGCTCTTATTAAGAAAAATGGTATTTCTTTAGAACCTAATATTCATGGGGGAAAAAGTACTACAAAGTATAGAAGTGGAACCCCTGCACCTGCTTTTATAGCTTCGTTTGCAAAAGCACTTAGACTTGCTTTAGAAAATATAGATACAAAATATGAAAAGGTTGAAAGTTATAATAAAAAGATTAGAGAAAAATTGATGCATTATGATGATGTTTTTATTAATCATAATCCATATTGTTTACCACATATGCTTAATATTAGTATAGTAGGTATGAAACCAGAGACGTTTCAGCATGCTTTAGAAGAAGATGATATTTTTATTTCTACACAAAGTGCTTGTTCTTCTGGAACTTCTTTGTCACAGGCAGTACTTGCTTTTACAAAAGATGAAAAAAGAGCTTCTTCTAGTGTACGTGTGAGTTTATCTTCTTTTACTACGGAAGAAGAAGTCGATATGTTTTTAGAAAGTTTTGATAGATGTTATCGAAAGCTCCATTTGTAATCCGTAAAACGTCTCTTTCTCTTCTTACTAAAATGACTTTTGATGAAAAGATAGAAGAATATGAAAATGCTTATTTTGAGGGAGAAGTTTTGTCTTCTATAACTCAAAAGATATCTTTTGAAAATTGTCATTTTAAGAATGTTACTTTTGATAAATGTGATTTATCTTCTTCTTCTTTTGTAAATGTTTTGTTTGAAAATTGTGATTTATCTAATATATCTTTAGAGGAATCTACTATTCATAGAATTACTTTTGTAAATTCTAAATTAATAGGTGGGATTTTTTGTAATTCTAGTATTATGGATACTGTTTTTACTGATTCTTATTTATCTTATGCTAATTTTAGTGGTGCTAAGGTGAAAAATAGTGCTTTTATAGAGAATAAAATGGATGAGACTTATTTTTACGATGTTCAATTTCATCAAGTTATATTTGATACTTGTTTATTATCAAGGGCAGAATTCATTGATACAAAATTAAAAGGAATGGATTTTAGTACTTGCTCTATAGAGGGACTACGGACAGATCTTTTTTCTATAGATGGAATGATTACATCTGAAAGAGGTGCTTTAGAGCTTTCTGCTCTTTTAAATATTCAAATAAGGAGAGATTATGAAAATAATTAGAATACATGCTATATGGTGTCCTGCTTGTTTGGTGATGCAAAAATCATGGAATCACTTACAGGAACTTTATAAAAATATAGAATTCATTTCTTATGATTATGATATGGATGAAGAGGATGTACAAAAATATAATCCTGGTATGAAGTTACCTGTACATATTTTTATAAAAGATGAAAAAGAAGTAGAAAGGTTTATTGGTGAAAAGAAAGAAGTAGATTTTATAGAAATGATAAGGAAGTGGCAGTAATATGAAAAAGATTATCCCAATTTTAATTTTAGCTTTTGCTTTGTTTATCCCAAATTGTAGGGCAGAAGAAAAGATAGATTTATATTTGTTTTATGGAGATGGATGTCCACATTGTGCAGCGGAGAAAGAATTTTTAGATGGAATAAAAAGTAAATATTCTAATTTAGAGATTCATCTATATGAAACATGGAATAGTACAGAAAATAATAAACTTCTTACAAGAGTAAAAAATGCTTTAGGAGTTCAAAATGCTTATGTTCCTTTTACAGTTATTAATGGAAAAGGGTATACTGGATATAGTGAAAATACAGCTTATCAAATAGAAAAACAGATAGAAAATTATGATTTTTCAAAGGAAGATATTGTTTTAAAGGTAATAGCAGATCCTACTTCTTATGATGTACTTCATAAAAAAGAGGAAAGTACTTCTCCTAAGGTAGAAGAAAATAGGGATGAAGAAAAAAAGGAGGAGAGGAAAGAAGCAGATACTACAGTGGTTCTTCCCTTTATTGGAAAAATAGATGCGAAGAATTTCTCTATTCCTATTATGGCTACTGTTATTGGTCTTGTAGATGGTTTTAATCCTTGTGCTATGTGGGTTTTACTTTTCTTAATTAGTATGTTAATTGGAATGAAGAATAGAAAAAGAATGTGGACTTTGGGGCTTACCTTTTTAATAAGTTCTGCTATATGTTACTTACTTTTCATGTTATCTTGGCTTCATGTTGCTAAAATGGTTTCTTCTATTTCTCTTGTACAAAAAGTAATAGCTATAGTGGCTCTTATGGCAGGTACGATTAATCTTATTCGTTATTTTAAAAAAGAAGAAGATGCTTGTGATGTAGTGGATGATAAAAAACGTAAAAAAATATTTACAAGAATAAAGAAATTTACAAAAGAAAAGAATCTTATTTTAGCTCTTTTAGGTATTATTTTACTTGCTTTTTCTGTTAATTTAGTAGAGCTTGCATGTTCTGCAGGGCTTCCTTTATTGTTTACTCAAATTTTAGCTATGAATCCACTTACTACTTTTGAATATGGTTTTTATATTTTTATGTATATTTTCTTCTTTTTACTTGATGATATTATTGTATTTAGTATAGCTATGTTTTCTCTTAAGGTCACAGGTTTTTCTACGAAATATAGTAAGTATTCTCATTTAATTGGTGGGATTATTATGCTTATTATAGGAATACTACTTATCTTTAAACCCGAAATACTTATGTTTAATTTTTAAAATAGGGAAACCTATTTTTTTGTTTCAGAAGTTTTATATAAGTGTTAACTCATAAAAAAATATATTTGATGAATTTTTTATTTTACTATATACTTGAGTTATAAAATAGGAAAGTGTGCCATTTAAATTAAATGTAGTAGAAAAAGTGAGAAGTAGTCTATGGGCAGCCTATTTTGTAGAATGGACAGGATAAAGAAGATTTTTCTTCTTTTTTTGTATACTTATACTTTACGAAAATAAGGATGAAATGATTGAAAACCTCTTTTTCACATGCTATAATATATATAACAATACAGGGGAAGTGATAGTATGGCAAAGAAAAAAACAAGAAAGGCACCTAAAAAGAAGGGCAGTAATTATCAAATTGAGCTTATAGGTCTTCTTCTTATTATTTTGTCTATTATTGGGTTTGGAAGATTTGGACTTGTAGGTGAAATTATTAGTAATTTTGCTGCTTTTTTAGTGGGAACTTGGAATGCTATTTTGCTTGTCTTACTTTTTATTACAGGCATTTATATGATGGTAAAAAGGGAAAAACCTAATTTTTTTACGTCTAAATTAGTAGGTCTTTATATTATTATTTTAAGTATTCTTATTTTATCTCACTTGAATTATATAGAAGGTAGTTCTTTAAAAGATACTGAAATTATAAAAGCAACAATTGATAATTTTATGGCTTCTACAAAAGCAATTTCTAATATTGAAGGTGGAGGTGTAATTGGAGCTATTTTCTCTATTATTTTTGTAAAATTATTTGCTATTGCTGGAACAAAAATAGTTGTTTGGACAATGATTATTTGTGGTACTGTAATGTTTACAGGACTTAGTATTGCTGAAATGATAGGTAAAGCAAAAGAAAAAACAAAATTAAGACCACATAAAAAGAAAGAGGTAACAGAAGAGGTAGAGAATTCTATAGAACCAGAAATACATGATAGTATGAAAGAAGAAGATAACAAGGTGGTTGTTTCTTCTATGCAAGATTTAATCCAGTCCAAAGAAGTGAAAGAAGAAAAAAGAGAAATAAGTGATACCAAAGAAATAAAAGAATCAAATGATGATTCTTATGATACAAAAAAATATATTTATCCTCCAATTACTCTTTTAAATAAGCCATCTAAAAATAACAGTAAAGATAATGAAGAAGCTATTAAAGCGAATGTACCTGTTTTAACACAGGTGTTTAAAGATTTTGGTATTGATGGGAAAGTAGTTGCTGTAAATATAGGACCTTCTGTTACACAATATGAAATGGAAATTAAAGCAGGAACAAAAGTTAGCAAAATTTTAAGTATTCATAGAGAAATAGCACTTGCACTTGCTGCGAAAGATGTTCGTATAGAAGCTCCTATTCCAGGTAAAAAAACAGTTGGAATTGAAATACCAAACCGTTCTATTTCTATGGTAACTGTAAGAGAAGTTCTTGCCAATATTCCAAAACATTTAGAGGGAAGTAAACTTTTAACTGTTCTAGGTAGAGATATTATGGGACAAGTAAAATGGATGGAAGTAGATAGAACACCTCACCTTTTAGTAGCAGGTTCTACTGGTTCTGGTAAATCAGTTTGTATCAATTCCATTATTATTTCTATATTGATGCGATCTAAGCCAGATGAGGTAAGATTAGTTCTTGTTGACCCTAAAAAAGTAGAACTTTCTATGTATAATGGAGTACCCCATTTACTTGCACCGGTTGTAACAGATCCTAAAAAGGCAAATATTGCTCTTAAAAAAATTGTTGTTGAAATGGAAGACAGATATGAAATTTTTAGTAATAGTGGAACTAAAAATATAGCTGGATATAATCAATATATTGAAAAGAAAAATGAAACACTTCCTGAAGGAGAAAAGATTCATAAAATGCCATATATTGTTGTAATTATTGATGAACTTGCTGATTTAATGCTTGTAGCAGCCAAAGAAGTGGAAGACTCTATTATGCGTATTACACAGATGGCAAGAGCAGCTGGTATTCATTTGATAGTGGCTACACAAAGACCTTCTACTGATGTTATTACAGGAGTTGTTAAAGCCAATATTCCATCTCGTATTTCTTTTGCTGTTTCTTCTTCTATTGATTCTCGTACTATTTTGGATCAAATAGGAGCAGAAAAATTACTTGGAAAAGGTGATATGCTTTTTCTACCTCAGGGAGAAAATACACCTATTCGTATTCAGGGTACTTTTATTTCAGAAGAAGAAATTAAAAATGTAGTAGATCATACTATTGCACAGCAAAAAGCTAGATATGATGAAACCCTTTTAATGGATGAAGAAGAAGAGCGTGCTACTACTAATTTAGAAACTAGTGATGATTATGATGAACCTCTTTATAATGAAATTGTAGAGTTTGTGGTAACACAAGGAAAAGCAAGTGCTTCTCTTTTACAAAGAAGGTTTAGACTTGGTTATAATAGAGCAGCTCGTTGTATTGACTTGCTAGAAGATAGAGGTATTATTGGTCCTGCAAATGGTTCTAAACCAAGAGAGGTTTTAGTGAAAGTAGAAGATAATGGAGAAAGTAGTTAATAAAAAAAGGCTTTTGCTTAGAAAGTCTTTTTATTCTGAATAAATTGTTTCGTAATTTCCGTATCCTTCTGCAACCATTACTTTGTCTTTGGTAACAATCATATTTGTTTTTCTTGGAAAAAGAGATTTTGTAATTTGTGACTGATTTGCTGCTTTTGATAAAATTCCAAGTGGTCCATAACTTGTCATAAGGTCACATCTTCCATATTCTTCTATTTCAGATTCAATGAAATTTTTTAAATATTCTTTAAAGTTACTTATTTTAGAAGCTGTAAGTCTTGTTTGGTTTTTCTTTAAAAATTCAGATGTTAATGAATTTATCATTATATTGGTAATATTTCTATTTCCACCATTAAATTGTACAGAACCTTGGATTTTATCTACCCACCATTCTGTTGTTACTTCAATACTTCTTAGTTTTGCTTCCATGTTATTCCTCCTTTTTTAAAGTTGTTAGAATGTATTATAATATAAAAATATAATTTGTCAAACAATTTTTACTATTTTGTTATCATTCTATAGTAATTTGTATAAAAATTTACTAATTTTTATCATTCTGCTTCTTATTTATCATTTACTAAATATATTGTTTTTATTTATATATTTGACAATTTTATTTATTTTTATTATAACGTTTATATTGGTGGTGATATTTTAATGGAAAAAACAGATTCTTACATAGAAATAAAAACAATATTACAAGATATTCAGAAAGCAATTGAAATATATAATCATATTACTAAAGATGAAAAAATTAGTATTGTTACAGAAACGCCTCGAGATGTAAGAGATATTTTTATTTGTTTTTATAATAAAGAACATGTTGGATTGTTTCAAAAAATAAGCTGTTATTCTACTGTAGATAAAATAAATCAATTTTCTAAATATGAAGCAGATGATATTTATTTGGGAATTGATTCTTCCTATATTGGTATAAAAAATTTACACCATAATTATGATTATACTGATAAGTTTCAAAGATGTGGGAAGAGTGTCACCTTTCATGGAACAACTTATGTAGCAAACTGTCATATGGAGGATGCGATGAGTTTTGAACAAATGCGTTTTATTATGTACAAAAGTGGTATTATTTCTTCCTATACACTTGGAAAAGCTACTTCCAGGGAAATATTAGATGTTTTATGCTATGCGAATAATTATTTTGTGAAAGAAATGCAATCCACAAAAGAAAAAAGAAAATAATAATTTTTAAATGGTTAAAAAGGAAATAGATATTTGTTCTTTTCTTTTTTTTTTGCTATAATGTATAAGGTGATGACAATGCAAAACTACAATGAAGATTCAATTAAAATATTAGAAGGATTAGAAGCAGTTCGGAAAAGACCTGGTATGTATATTGGGTCTACAGATAAAAGAGGCCTTCATCATTTGGTATGGGAAATTGTAGATAATGCAATGGATGAGGTCATAAATGGATACGGGAAAAAAATAAAAATAACACTTCATAAGGACGATAGTGTTACTGTAGAAGACGAGGGAAGAGGAGTTCCTGTTGGAAATCATTCTAGTGGTATGTCTACTCCTGAAGTTATTTATACTGTTTTACATGCTGGTGGTAAATTTGAAGAGGGTGGATATAAAGTATCTGGTGGATTACATGGAGTAGGAGCTTCTGTTGTAAATGCCCTTAGCAAGTTTATGGAAGTTACTATTAAAAGAGATGGTTTTGAACATTATATTCGTTTTGAAAATGGAGGAAATGTTACCGTTCCACTTCGCAGACTTGAGAAAACATCTAAAACAGGTACTAAGGTACACTTTATGCCAGATCATTCTATTTTTTCCACTACACATTTTTCTTTTACAACTGTCTGTGAAAGAATGCAGGAAAGTGCTTTTCTTTTAAATAATTTAACAGTAGAAGTATATGATGAAGCAGATGATAAAAGAGAACTTTATCATTATGAAAAAGGAATTAAATCTTTTGTAGAATATTTAAATGAAGATAAAAAAACATTACATAAACCTGTTCATTTTGAGGGAATGAAAAATGGGATTCATGTAGAAGTAGCTTTTCAATATACAGATACTTATAATGATAATTTAATTTCTTTTGTCAATAATGTAAAAACAAATGATGGTGGAACACATGAGGTAGGATTTAAAACAGCACTTACAAGAGTATATAATGATTATGCAAGAAAGAATAATTATTTAAAAGCAAAAGATAAAAATTTGGAAGGGTCAGATACAAGAGAAGGATTAACAGCTATTATCAGTCTTCAAATACCAGAAGAACTTTTACAGTTTGAAGGACAAACAAAGGGAAAATTAGGGACACCAGAAGCTAGAAATATAGTAGATAGTATTGTTTCTGAACATTTACAATTTTTCTTAGAAGAAAATAATGGTCTTGCACAGGAAATTATGAATAAAATGATTAAAAGTAAATTTGCACGAGAAGCAGCTCGTAAGGCACGAGAAGCAGCTCGTTCTGGGAAAGATAAATCCAAAAGAGAAAAGTTAATTAGTGGGAAACTTACACCTGCTCAAGGGAAAGATTCGTCTATTAATGAACTTTTCTTAGTAGAGGGAGACTCTGCTGGAGGAACGGCTAAAAATGGAAGAAATAGAAAGTATCAAGCTATTTTATCTTTGCGTGGTAAAGTTATCAATAGTGAAAAAACAAGATTAGAGGAACTTCTTAAAAATGAAGAGATTAACACCATTATTCATACAATCGGTGCAGGTGTTGGTAGTGATTTTGAAAAAAACGATATTCATTATGATAAGGTTATTATTATGACAGATGCCGATGTAGATGGAGCTCATATTCAAATTCTTCTTTTAACTTTCTTTTATCGTTATATGAAACCACTAATTGAGGAGGGGCATTTATATATTGCTATGCCACCTTTATATAAACTTTCTAATGGAAAAACTATTTATTATGCTTGGGATGAAGAAGAAAGACAGAAAATATGTGAGAAAAGTAAAGTAAAATTAGATACAAGTAGATATAAAGGTCTTGGAGAAATGAATGCAGATCAATTATGGGAGACTACTATGAATCCAGATACTAGAAGTTTGATAAAAGTAAGTATTCAAGATGCAGCACTTGCTGAAAAAAGAGTTTCTGTTTTAATGGGAGATAAGGTAGAGCCTAGAAAAGAATGGATTGAAGAAAATGTAGAGTTTTCTTTAGAAGATAATTATACAATATAAACTTGACTCTTTTTAACAGTTTATATTATAATAATACAAATTATTGGTTTGAAGGAGTATTATAATATCTTTATCACAGAGAAGATGATAAGCTGAGAACATCTATAAGGATTTATAAGAAAGATAGCAAACAATACAATAATCGCATTTCTGCGTTATCAGTTAAGTGCATAGTGAATACTATGAAATAAGGTGGTACCGCGGAATTTTTCGTCCTTATATACATTTTTGTATATAAGTTTTTTTATAGGGGGATTAAAAATGGAAAAATATGATAAATTTATAGCTGCTTTGGTTAAAAAAACAGTATTAGATGTACAAAATGGTATTTTTGTTTATACATTAGTTGGAATTATGGATGATGGAGAAATGGATTTTTCTACAGAAATGTTTCTGGATCATAAAACAGGAATAGAATATTTTGCTATGGAAAGCGAGGAAGCTGTTTTATCAGAACTTGATTATTTCTATGCTTTTCCTATTTCAAAATATGATTTGAAAAAAAATTATCCTAATATAGATAGTAAAAATCAAAGAGTCCAAGAATACTTTAATGAGTTAAATAGATATATATATTTTGGAATTTTTGATAGTCAGTCTGGAATAAAAATACTACAGGTTTGGAAAGAAGCTTTAAGAAAAATGGAAATAGAAGCAGATATGAAAAAATTTGAAGTATTGTATGAGGAGGGATTAGAAGAGAAGAATATTCTTATTCCTTCTAAAAATATACCTGAAATTATGCATCTTTTGGATAAAAATAGGATGGAACAGTTAAAGTTATATTTTCATTTTTTAAATGAAAATGCAAGTAGTGAAATACTAGATTTGAAAGAGTTTAGTGATAGAGCTAAGATTTTATTAAATCCTACTGCAAATCAGGAAAGTGAAAAAAAGGATATGAAAAATGTTTCCATTTCTACTCAAACAGAAACCAAAAGTGAAATTTTAACACATATAAATGTTAAATCTGCTTATGAAGAAATAAAAAAGAGAGTTGTTGGTCAGGATGAGACAATAAAGAAAGTCTTATCTATCATACATACCAGTGATTTGGCACCAAACTCTTCTTATCGTCCTAGATGTTTGATTGTTGGAAAAACAGGTTGTGGGAAAACAGAAATCCTTACAAATTTAGGAAAAATAGCCAATCGACCTTTTGTAAAGACAGATAGTACACAAATTACGATTGCAGGATATGTAGGAGGTAGTATTGAAGAAAATGTTCTTGCTCCTCTTATTGCACAAGCAAAAGGAGATATTACCCTTGCACAAAGAGGTATTGTTTGTTTAGATGAAATTGATAAAAAAGCAAGTAGTAGTAATGAAGATGTGTCTGGTCGTGGTGTTTTAAATTCTTTTTTACCATTTTTAGATGGAACAGAGTACTCTGTCACAGTGAATGGAAAAAAGGTTTTATTTGATACTTCGAACCTTATTGTACTTGCTAGTGGTGCCTTTTCCAATGTATTTGATTATGCTAGTAAAAAGATGCGAAAGATTGGAATTCAATCTTCAATAGAAAGAGAACAAAATCTAAAGGAGATTGATGTTTCTGATTTTATTAAAATTGGACTTATGCCAGATGAATTTATGGGTCGTTTTCCGATTTTGGCATTTATGAATACATTAAGTGAGTATGATTTTGAAACAATACTTACAAGGAGGGAAACTAGTCCCCTTTCTTTTTACAGTAAACTTTTTTCTGATCATTATCATATTACATTACAATATGCTGATAATTTTATAAAATTATTGGCAAAGAGAGCATATGAGCATAAACTAGGAGCTCGAGCTCTTCAAAAAATAGTAGAACAAGTACTTGAAGATTGTAGATGGGAGATATATTTTAGAAATATTTATAATAAAGAATTGATATTAACAGAAAAAACAATTCAAAATCCAAAAGAATTTATATTAAAATAAAGGGGATGAAATTATGGTACAAAAACCAAAAGGAACTTATGATGTGATAGGGGAAAAGGGAAAAGAAATACTTTATTTAGAAAAATTACTTACTTCTCTTATGGAAAAATATAATTATCAATATATTCGTACACCTATTTTTGAAAATAGTGAACTTTTTCATAGAGGAGTAGGAGAAACTACAGATATTGTTACAAAGGAAACATATGACTTTAAAGACCGTAGTGATAGAAATATGACACTTCGTCCTGAGGGAACTGCTGGTGTTGTTCGTTCTTTTCTTGAAAATAAAATGTATGCTACAGAAACTTTTCCTAGTAAAAATTGGTATTTAGGCCCTATGTATCGTTATGAAAGACCACAGGCAGGTAGGTTTCGTGAATTTTATCAGTTTGGTGTAGAGGTATTTGGGGCCGATAGTGCGATGATGGATGCAGAGGTAATTAGTATTCCTGTAACTTTTTATAAATTACTCGGTCTTAAGGGAGTAAAGGTAAAAATAAATACACTTGGTGATAATGTATCAAGAGAAAATTATCATCGTGCTCTTATTCAATATTTTGAACCATATATAGAAGATATGTGTGAGGATTGTAAAGCTAGATTTTTAAAAAATCCACTACGCATTTTAGATTGCAAGAAAGATAGTCATAAAGATTATATGAAATCAGCACCTAAAATAATAGATTATTTAAATAGTGAAAGTAAGGTATTTTTTGAAAATGTATGTAAATATTTAGATGCTTTAGAGATTGACTATGAAATAGATACTTCTATTGTAAGAGGACTTGATTATTATACACATACTGTCTTTGAGGTAGAAGCAAATATTAAGGGAAATGCTTGTGCTTTATGTGGGGGTGGAAGATATAATCATTTGGTTGAAAATATTGGAGGCCCTAGTACGCCTGGTGTTGGTTTTGCTCTTGGTTTTGAAAGACTTATAAGTGTATTGGAAGAAGAAAATATTGAACTTTGTTCTTCTAAGGCGGTAGATGTGTATGTTTTTGCGAATACTTTAGAGGAGAATAAAGAGGTTTTTGCTTTTGTACAAATGCTTCGTATGAATGGTTTTTCAGCAGATACTGATTATATGGATCGAAAATATAAAGCTAATTTTAATAGAGCAGATAGATTAGGTGCTAAATACATTGCTATTATAGGGAAAGAAGAAGTAGAAAATCATTTTGTTACTTTTAAAGATAATCAAACAAAGGAAGAATATCATGTCCATATGGAAAATGTAATATCTTTTTTAGATGAAAGAATAGAGGAGGAAGAATAGTGGAAAGAATTTATATCCAAGATATTAAGAATTATTTAGACAAAGAAGTTACATTACAAGGTTTTGTAGATAAAATAAGGGATTTGCAATATGTACAATTTTTGATATTGCGTGATCGTACTGGTAAGGTACAAATAACAGTTGAGAAAAATGAAAATAATACTGTTTTGAATGATATTTTATCTAATCTTACTTTAGAAAGTACTGTTTTTATTAAAGGAAAAGTCTCTTTAAATGAAAAGGTAAAGTTAAAAGGAGTGGAGATTTTACCAAGTAAAATAGCTGTTACAAGTACCTCTTTACCAGAACTGCCTTTTGATTACAAAAGTAAAGATAATAGTTTAAGAGAAACAAGATTGGATTTTCGTTTTATTGATCTTCGAAGGGAAGAAAATATTTTGTTTTTTCAATGTCAAACTCTTTTTGAACATGCTTTGCGAGAATATTATATCCGTCATGGCTTTATGGAAATACATTCTCCTAAAATTGCTGCTAAAGCTGCTGAATCAGGAGCAGAAGTATTTAAATTTAATTATTTTGGGGAGGAAGCTACTTTATCACAATCTCCTCAATTTTATAAACAAATGGCTATGGCAAGTGGATTTGATAAAATTTTTGAGATAGGTCCTGCTTTCCGTGCTGAAAATTCTCATACTTCTTATCATGCTACTGAAATTAATATGGCAGATGTAGAGATATCTTTTATTCAATCTTTTGCAGATGTGATGGATGTACAGGAAGAATCTTTTAAATATGCTTTCAACCGATTAAAAGAAGTATATGGAGAAAGAATAAAAGAAGTATTTCATGTTG
The DNA here is from genome assembly GCA_951801995.1 of uncultured Erysipelotrichaceae bacterium. Lineage (GTDB taxonomy): Bacteria > Bacillota_I > Bacilli_A > RF39 > UBA660 > RUG12867. The sequence goes on along the minus strand of CATOOY010000005.1, from coordinate 2,631 downwards.
ATATTAGTAATACAGGAGTAAAGTTTCCTAGAATTACTTTTAAAGAGGCTAAACAAATTTTAAAAGAAAAATATAACTATGTTAGTGAGAGAGAGGATGATTTTGAAAGAAAAGAAGAAAATCTTTTATGTCAGTATGTAAAAGAAAAATATCAGTCTGATTTTGTGTTTATTACAAAGTTTCCTTTTTCAGCTAGACCTTTTTATCATATGTTAGATGAGGAAGGTCTTACCAATAGTTATGATTTACTTTTTAAGGGGGTTGAAATTACAACAGGCGCACAAAGAGAACATCGTTATGAAATTCTTAAAAAACAAATGATAGAAAAAGAAATTGATCCTAAAGATTTAGCCTTTTATTTGGAATTTTTCAAATATGGATGTCCTCCTCATGGTGGATATGGTGTTGGGATTGCTAGAATTATGATGCAAATATTTGAAATAGATAATATAAGAGAAGCGACTTTTATTTATAGAGGTCCTACTCGTTTAAAACCATAGAAAGGATGATATTATGGCAAATGAAAAAGTAAGCAAACTTATTTTTGATGATAAGGTGAAACCTGTTTCTTATTATGAAGAAAAATATGTACCACGTAATTTAAAAGAGGGTGCTATTGTTACACGTTATGCACCTAGTCCTACTGGTAAAGTACATATGGGACATTTATATTCATCTCTTATTGGACAAAAAATAGCACATGATACAGGGGGTGTATATTTCCTTCGTATTGAGGATACAGATAAGAAAAGAGAAGTTTCCAATGGCGTAGAAAGTATTGTTCATGATTTAAAACATTTTCATATTACTTTTGATGAAGGAATGATGGGTGAAAATCAGGAAACTGGTTCTTATGGACCTTATTTACAAAGTAATAGAAAAGAAATTTATCATGCTTATATTCGTGATTTACTTTTAAAAGGAAAGGCTTATGTCTCTTTTGTTACATCAGAGGAATTAGAAGAAATAAGAAAAAAACAAGAAAGTAAAAAAGAGAGAATTGGTTACTATGGTAAGTATGCAAAAGATCGCTTTTTGAAAGAAGAAGAGATTATAGAAAGAATCCAAAAAGGGGAACCTTTTACAATTCGTTATTTATCACAGGGAGATTTTGAAAAAAAAGTGGTGATAAAAGATTTAGTAAAAGGAAAAGTTGTGATGCCAGAGAATGATATTGATACTGTTATTATGAAGGCTGATGGGCTGCCTACTTATCATTTTGCACATGCTGTTGATGATCATTTAATGAAAACTACACATGTTATACGTGGGGATGAATGGCTTTCTTCTGTTCCAATTCATGTTGAACTTTTTAAAGCTATTGGGGCTAATATTCCTAAGTATGCTCATATTTCTCCTTTGATGAAAGAGGAAAATGGTGTGAGAAGAAAACTTTCTAAAAGAAAGGATCCAGAAGCAGCTGTTCGTTTTTATGAGGAAGAAGGAATTCCAGTAGAGGCTGTTACTACTTATTTGATGACTGTTGCTAATTCTAATTTTGAAGAATTTTTAATATATAATAAAGATAAAACAATAGATGATTTTACTTTTGATTTTAAGAAGATGAGTAAAAGTGGTGCAATGTTTGATTTGGAAAAACTCAAGAATATTTCTAGAAATTATTTGAGTACTTTAAAGGCTACTACTATATATGAACAATTACTTCATTTTGCTTCTCAATATGATAAGGAATTTTTTGCACTTATTTCTAAATATAAAGAAGAAACAATTGCTATTTTAAATATTGAAAGAGAGCAAAAAAAGCCAAGAAAGGATTTCTATGCGTATAGTGATATAAAAAATCAAATATGGTATATGTATGATGAACTTTTTACTCCTAATATGTATGAATGGGGTACTATTGCTGATAAAAAGGAAATTCTAAATATTTTGAATACTTATTTAGAAAAATATTATGATGCTTCTTTTGATGAACCTACTTGGTTTCTTAAATTAAAAGATTTAGCAGAGGAGTTTGGTTATGCTAGGGAAGTAAAAGAATATAAGCAAAATCCAGAAGCTTTTAAAGGTCATATTGGAGATATTAGTATGGTTCTTAGAGTTGCTCTTACTTCTAAAGCAATGACCCCTAATTTATATGATATTATACAGATACTTGGTAAAGAACGTATTTTAAAAAGAATAGATTTATTGAAGTAATACGTTCCTTTTATCATTTAAACATAAAAAAACACTTTTCTTTATGAAAGTGTTTTTTGATATCCTTTTTTGATTGGCATTTCTTCACTTAATTTTTGGATGAGTTTTTTGGATTCTTCTTCTATCATTCGTCCACAAAGTATTAAATCTTTTCCGTTTATATGACAAGCGCGAAGAAAGCAAACTAATATATCAATAGCAAATGGTCCATATATTTCTTCGTTTGTTGTCATTTTGAAAAATTCATAGGGTGTATGAAAGGTTGGAAATTCATTATAACGAAAACCAAATTCTCCTACTTTTGTCATTTCAAATAAACCTTTTATATCCATGTCTGCGTTTTTAGAAAGATAACGATATAAAGGACAGGTGCTAGTAAATTTTACTTCTTCTAAAGCCTCTTCTTCATAAATTTCCATTTGTCTTAATTCTTCTTTTAAGATATAAACTCGTGCTTTTGATATATCTAAT
>CATOOY010000004.1 GCA_951801995.1 uncultured Erysipelotrichaceae bacterium | reverse complement strand
TTATTTATTTTATGCTAATAAAAAAATAGATAAAATCCAAAAAGAAAATATAAATAAAGAACAAAAAGAATTAGAAAAGCTTTGTATCAATATAGGTGGAACAAGTAAAAAACTATTAATAATAGGATTTATTATAGAAGTTATCATTAGTGTGAGCGTAGTAGGTATAATGATCATTCAAGAGAAAAATCCATTTCATATAAACAATTCAAAAAAAGATATATCTAATAAAAAAGAGAACATATATGATGGAGCACTTATATATAATACATCTATAAATATGAAAGATGAATTTATAATCGAAGTACCAGATAGATTTACAAATCTATCTTCGCAACATGATTATAATTATGCCTATCATACAGAAACAGGTATTTTTGATAAATGTAGTGTAACATTAACAGCCCCAAAAGGATATACTTCTATAGAGAAATTAATAAATGAAATTGCAAAATACAACATAGAAAGTAGCCCATCTGAAATTCAAAAAGAAAATATAAATAATTTAGAATGGTATCATTTTTATTATCAAGATGCATTTGGAATAACACATTATTATGGGACTTCCAAAAAAAATAAAATATATTTATTAGAATACGAAATGCAAGAAGATACAATAGAAGAATGTATGACTTATAAAGATAAAATTATAAATTCCATTAAAAGTAAATAAAAAATTAATCAAATTTGATTAATTTTTTTTCAATATAGCAAACAATAGAATACATTAAAATGGCAAGTAAACAAAGTAATAAAATACCAGTCATAACAAGATTTAAATTAAAAACCTGTGATCCATACATAATAAGATACCCAAGACCAGCTTTAGAAACTAGGAATTCTCCCATAATAACGCCAATTAAAGACATACTTATACATACCTTAAGAGAACTAATAATTGTATTAAAATTTCCTCTAAAAACAGCATGTATAAAGATTTGCCATTTTGTTGCTTTTAAAGATTTTAAAAGATTTATTTTAAGAGTATCCGTACTTTTAAAACCATCATATACATTTATAATCATAACAAAAATAGAAATGAGTAGAGCCATAATAATAATAGACTTCATAGAAGCTCCAGCCCAGATAATAATAATAGGTCCAAGTGCTACTTTTGGTAAACTATTTAAAACAGTAAGATAAGGATCCATCACTCTAGCAATAAATTTATTATACCAAAAAATGCCAGCAATAAGAACACCTAATATAGTTCCAAAAAAGAAACTAATAAGAGTTTCATAAGTAGTAACCCAAATATGTTTCCCTAGACTACCACTATTATGTAATGAAAAAATAGTAGAAATTACTTCTTTAGGCGAAGAAGTAATAAAAGTATTAATAAGTTTTTTATCTGCTAAAAATTGCCATACAAATAAAAATATAACAAGAATTATAATTTGTGAAAATCGTATCCAAAAAGTTTTTCTTTTTTTTCTTTTTAAATATAATAAATGTTCCTTACTATACATGGAAATCAATTTCCTTCCAAATTAAATCATAATAAGTAGAAAATTCTTTTGCTTTTCTATTTTCAATTGGATTTGATTTTAAAGTAAGTTCTATAGGAACTATTTTTTTTATTGTACTAGGTCTTTCTGATAAAATAATAACCTTATCTGCCATACTAATAGCTTCTGAAATATCATGTGTCACCATAATCGCACTCTTTTTTTCCTTTTTTAGAATTTGATAAACATCATCAGATACAGCAAGTCTAGATTGATAATCAAGAGCACTAAAAGGTTCATCTAATAATAAAATATCTGGTTTAGTAGCAAGTGTCCTTATAAGAGCCACTCTCTGTCTCATACCACCAGATAAGTGATTAGGATACATATCTTTAAACTCATATAATCCATATGTTTTTAAAAGATTATCAACATATGCCTTATTCTCTTTAGTAAGACTTTTATTAATTTTAAGTCCTAATAAACAGTTGTCCCAAATAGTTAACCACTCAAATAAAGAATCCTTTTGTAACATATATCCAAGTTTATAATTTTCTTTGATAAAAATATTACCCTCTGATTTTTCCTCTAGACCACATAGGATAGAAAGAATAGTAGATTTTCCACATCCACTAGGACCTACAATTGCAATAAATTCTCCATCTGATAAATCAAAAGAAAAATTATCAACAGCAAGCGTTTCACCTTGATCTGTATGATAAATTTTTCTTAAGTTTTTTATGCTTAAAATATTTTTCATTATTTTGAAGCGAAAGAATTATCTACAAGTTTATCAAATGGAGCTCTTTTTTCTAATTCGCCAGCACTTTCCATAATTTCTTGAATATGATTATAATTTTTTTCCTCTATATAAGTAGTTTCGAACCAAGCATCAATGCTTCTATAGCGATTTACAATTTTAATTAAATCATTCATAGAGATATCAGGGAATTCATCACGAATAGCTTTTGCTACCTCTTCATCAGAATGATTGTGAACATAATCAAGACCCTTTTGAATAGCTTTTGTAAATCCCTCTACTATGTCTTTGTTATCTTGTATAAAACTTTTTTTCGTATTATAAACAGTATAAGGAACAACACCACCAAGTTCTCCAATAGAAGAAACAACATATCCATAGCCTTGTTTTTCAATATCTAAAGCATTTGGTTCAAATAGTGCAACAAAGTCTCCTTCACCACCTATAAAAGTCCCTCCCATAGCAGCAAAAGCTATGCTTGTATCGATATTTACATCTTTTTTAGGATCAATACCATTTTGTTTAAGGGCCCATTCAAGTGTCATCTCTGGCATACCACCCCTTAGAGTATAAAAGTGATAATAATAAAAAAATTATGATATAATAAAAAAAAGTAGGAGATTTAAATGAAAAAAAATAAGAAAAAAATAACAGGAATATCACTATTTCTTTCTATCACATTCTTTATATGTATAAATATTATTTCCCTTTATGAAAAAGACATTGTTTACTTTGTAAATAGTAAATTTTATAAAACAACTTACCAAATAGAAAACATTCCAACATATAATAAAAAACCTTATATAATTCTAGAAAACAATAAACCTAATTTCACAAAAAGCGATTATGAAAAAGAAGAAAAGTATAGTAATTTAGATTTATTAGGAAGATGTGGTCCAGCCTTTGCTATAGTAGGAATAGAAACAATACCTGTAAAAAAAAGAGAAAGCATAGGAAATATAAAACCCACAGGATGGCATACCATAAAATATGAAAATATAGATGGAAAGTATTTATACAATAGATGCCACCTAATTGGTTATCAATTAACAGGAGAAAATGCCAATCCTAAAAACTTAATTACCTGTACAAGATCCATGAATACAGAAGGAATGCTACCATTTGAAAATAAAGTAGCCCAATATGTAAAAGAAACAAAAAATCATGTGTTATATAGAGTAACCCCCATTTTTAAAGAGAATAATTTACTTGCAAGTGGAGTACAAATAGAAGCAAAATCAGTAGAAGATCAAGGAAAAGGTATTTCATTGAATGTTTTTGTATATAATGTACAAGATAAAGTCCATATCAATTATAAAGATGGATCTAGTTATCTCATAAAATAAGGATACACCAAAATGTATCCTTATTTTATAATGGGTATCTTCTTCTATAATCAAAGTATTCCCAAATAGAATAAATAAAAAAACGAATAGATTCGATCATAATATCCCTCCCTAATATTATTTTCCATAAAAAGGAAAACTTTCCCTCTTTCACATTGTAAAATGGTAAAATATGGTATATACTTAAAGCGTGCAAAGTAAAAGGAGTATAGAATATTATGATAGATGAAGTAGAAAAAAATGTAGAAGAAAATAAAGAAATACTAGACGCAAGAGCCTTGATGACAGATAGAATAGATTCACACCGAAAAGATAGAAGTATTCGTTTTCTATTAAACGGATTAGAAAAAAAAGAATATATTTTTAGAGATTTTAATGAAGAAGAAACTTGGAATGAAATAAATGCCACTTATTTTATAGAAAGCTTGTTATTACGTTGTGAAATTCAACCAATTAGTGTATTTAAAGAAAATAATAAAATGATTATTATAGATGGATTTCAAAGAGTAAAAGCAATTCAAAGATTTTTTAACAACGAATCTAAACTTACTCCAAAAGGTTTACAAAAATTACATTTCTTAACAAATAAAAAATTTGAAGACTTACCATCTGAAGATTATAAAAACTTTATTTTAGACAATTGTAAAATCAAAATAATAGAATATTCCAAAGTAGGCGAACGACCTATAACAAATTTAGAAAAAGAGTATGTTCAAAAACAAATTTATATTCGGTATAATACAGGAATAAGACTAAAACCATTTGAAATTCAAAAGGCACAATTTGATGAAGATAAAATAAGTCAAAAGCTAAAAATTTATATTCATACAGAAATAAAAGAAAAATTAAAAGCACTAAACATATTAGAGGACAATGAAAAAGAATCAAATTATGAAAAAGCAATGGTAAAAATAAGAAGTCTAATTACTTCCACCTACTGTCCATTTAATATTTATATGAAACTAAATGGGGATAGTCGTATCGCAACTGAAGGATATATTCCTTTTGTAGCAAATCAAAACCCAGACGAAGTAATTTCCATTTTCAAAAAGACAATTATGTTTTTATATGAAATAGTGCAAGATAAAGAATACCAAAAATATGAACAATTACATACTATGCAATATTTAAGAAGTACCTACTGGCTATACTCTGTTCTTATAAAAGATAAACAAATACCTATAGAAAAAATAGATATATCCGTATATATAGATTATTGTTATCAGAATAACTCTCCTGAAAATTATTTTGATGAAAAAGCACCAAAAATAGGAAAAAGTCATAAACAAAGAATAGAATTCGTAAGTAAATTTTTAGAGAAATTTTATGGTATTTCTATGGAAAAATATTTTAAAGAAGAAAAGAAAAAGATAAAAAAGGAGGAAACAAGTAATCTTACCCTAGAGGAATTAAAAAGTTACCAGTACATAGTAGATCCCAAAGATTGTGATGTAAAAGATTTTTTTTGTGGAGTAGAACATGAAAGTCACATTTTCCATCCAAGTTATCAAAGAGAAGAAGGACTAAACAAAGCTGCCGCATCAGGATTAATCGAAAGTTCCTTTTGTAAAATAGCAATCCCAGATATATTAATTTATAGATATCGTGTAGGAGAAAGAGAAATAAATGAAATTGTGGATGGACAGCAAAGATGTACAAGCTTAGCAGCCTATATGGGAATAGAATATTTAGATGAAAATAGACTTTAGAAAATCAAATAAACATAAATTTGCACTTTCTAAAATGCATATTTTTAAAGATTGTGAAGGAAAAACATATCATAAAACAAAAAATCAATTAAACCCATATTTTATAGAAAGATTAGAACGTGCAAGTCTACATTTAGCATATATTGATGAAAGGCATAATCCACATTTTGATCCTAGAGACCATTTTGTTAGAATTAATAAAAATCTGAATCCTATAAAATTAAACTCCTTTCTTATGTGGAATGCGTCCTGTGATCGATGGATCACCAAAAAAATAGGGGAAATAGCACAAATATATAAGGGAAACTTATTCAAACAAAAGCCAAAACGAAAAATATATGAACAAATCATAGTAGGTCTTATGTATATTATTGCTAGAGAAGAAGAATATATAAGAAAAAATAGAAAAGAAATAAATACATGGAAGTCTATTTCTAACAGTACACTTACTACTTTTATGGAACAAATAAATGATACAAACCGCAATAAATATTATAATTATATTGAAAAAGCAAAACAATTTTTAGATAAAATATATAAATGGATAGACTTTATAGATATAGATTTGCATGAAATATTTTATGTAAAAGAAATAAGTTTTCCAAGTATGAAAAACTTTCATTATCTTTATTTTCTATTACATAATTTTACAAGTGAAATGTTATTAAAAAAAGGAAATGATATTTTTAAAATAGTTTCTGGTTTTTATAAAGAGGAAAAGGATAAAGAATACAAAGAAAAAGCATTACACGTAGAAAAAACAAGAGAAAAGTTAATGAATATATATATGTATCTCATAGAGAATGAATAAAATCATATCCCTATAAAATTTCCATATTATTTTATAGGAGGATGTATGGAAATAAAATATATATTTAATGAAAATGGTCCATCTTTAAATGAAATAATAGAAAGTTTTTTAATCATATATGAAAAAGAAAATACTATAGAACATAGATGAAAAACTATTTTTCTGCAGGAATTTATATAAGACTTTCTAGAGAAGATGACACCAAAGAAGAAAGCAGTAGTATAAAAAGTCAAAGAGATTTTCTTACAAATTATATAAAAGAAAATGGATATGAACTAAAAAAAGAATATATAGATGATGGTTATACAGGAACAAATTTTGAAAGACCATCTTTTAAAAAAATGTTAAAAGATATAGAGAATAATATCATTAATATGGTTATTGTAAAGGATTTGTCAAGACTAGGAAGAAATAATAGTAAAGTAACTTATTATTTAGATGAATATTTTCCAATTCATAAAGTACGTTTTATTGCTGTAAATAATGATTATGATTCTTATATAGAAAATGCTTCCTTAGAATATGCATGGCTTACCAATGGAATAAATGAAAATTATTGTTTAGATATTTCTAAAAAAGTAAGAACAGCTTTAAAAATAAGAAAACAAAAAGGATATTTCACAGGATTCAAAGCACCCTATGGCTATCAAAGAAAGAAAGAAGACTATCATAAGTTAGAAATAGATAATGAAGCAAGTAAAATAGTAAAAAGAATATTTTTTCTTGCATTAAAAGGTTTCACACCTACCAAAATAGCCACAATCCTATCAAACGAAAAAACTCCAAACCCAAGTACCTATGCCAATTTAAATAGAAAAAGTAGCATAACATCAAAACTTTGGTGTACCAAAACAGTAAAAGAAATATTAACAAATGAAACCTATATTGGAAACCTAACCCAAGGAAAAAGGAAAAAAATAAATTATAAAATAAAAAAGCAAATGAATATTCCTAAGAAAGATTGGATTATTATAGAAAATACCCATGAACCTATTATAGAAAAACAAGTATTTTATACAGTACAAAGCTTACTAGATAAAAATAAAAACGTAAATAAAAAGAACGATTACTTATTAAAAGGTTTCCTTTACTGTAAAGAATGTAAACATAGATTAAGCATAATAAGAAGTAAAGATCAAAAAAGATCGTATCTAAGTTGTAGCTACTATAGAAAATATAGTAAGCAAAAACTGTGTACACCACATACTATGAATTATGAAAAATTAGAAAAAGCACTTTTAGAAAAAGTTATATCTATATGTAAAAAGCGAACATCAAAAAAAGAAATACAAAATTTCATAAACGAGCAAACAACAAGAAAAAAACAAATATTAAGAGAAATAAATATAGAAAAAGAAAAAATAAAAAAAATCGAAGAAGCATTAAAATATACTTATATTGATAAAGCAAAAGGAAATATAACTAAACAAAATTATGAAGAAATAAAGGAAATACTCCTTTTAGAAAAAAATACATACGAAGAAAAAATAAAAGAGTTAGAAAAACAAAATAGAAAACCCAATAAAGAAAAAAATATAGTAGAATCGTTTTTCAAAGAAGGAATTTCAAGTAGAGACTTTCTTGTAAACTTAATAGATAAAATATATATAACAGAAGATAAAAAAGTAGAAGTTTATTTTAAAATAAAATCATTTTAAAGATGATTTTTTTATTGTCTCTAAAAAGGTATACCCCCTTTCTGCCACCGATGATACTTTTTCCTTTGACATCTTCTAATTTAAAATCTTTTATATTTTCCCTAGAAACAAGAAAACTTCCATCTCTTTTTGTAAGACCAGCAAAATTTACTAAGTAATCCTTCTCTCCACCATTATATACATAAATAGTAGCTTCACTTCCACAAAAACCAATATGAACATCCCCAGATAAAACAGCAGCTGTAACCTTATCAGCACCAGGGGTAAGGATAAGTTCAACATCTAGCCCTTCTTCCTCGAAATATCCAAGTGATTTTGCCACATATTGTGGAGCATAAAAGATACTGTGTGTTACCTCTGCAACTTTTACTTTTTTTAGTTCTTTTTCTTCCTTATTAGTAAGAATAAAGAAAACAGAAACAGCAATAACAACAAGTATTCCTATAGAAAATAAAATTTTCTTCAAAAAACATACCTCCTTTTATTTCCTAGTTTATTGTATTCCTCTTCTTTACATAGGTGATACATTTAGTATACAAAATTTACAAACTGTAGCTTTACTTGACTTTCAAAAGGTGTTACAATAAAAAAAATAAAGGGTAGGAAAATATATGAAATATTTAAAAGGAGCAATTGTGATGATGTTACTACTTTATATAGTAGGATGTACCCATAAAAAGGATACACTTGTTATGGTAACAGAATCTGGCTTTGCGCCTTATGAATTTTATAAAAATGGAGAAATAGTAGGAGTAGATATAGAATTAGCAAAAAAAGTAGCCTCCTCCTTAAATAAAAAGTTAGTAATTAAAGACGTTGCCTTTGATGCTATTACAAATGAATTAAAAAGTGGGAAAGCAGACTTTGCCGCAGCAGGATTTAGTATAACAGAAGAAAGAAAAAAAGAAGTAGATTTTACAGTAGAATATGCAGTCTCCAATCAAGTTGTAGTTGTAAAAAAAGGTAGCAATATTAAAATAGAAGAATTAGACGGAAAAAAAATAGCAGTCCAATTAGGTACAGTAGCAGACTCTTATGCAAAAAAACATTACAAAAAGGCAAAAATAACCTCTCATAAAAAATATTTAACAGCCACAGAGGATGTAAAAAGTGGAAAAGCAGATTTAATTATCATGGACTCTCTTCCAGCTAAAAAATTAGTAGAAAAAAATAAAGAACTTACCATAATAGAAGGAATTTTATTTACAGATAAGTATGGTATGGCTGTAAAAAAAGGAAATAAAGAATTATTAAATAAAATAAACGAAGTATTAAAAAAAGAAATGCGTGAAGGAAATATAGAAAAATATACATTAAAGTATATAGGAGAAAACTAAATGATAAGGGATATAAAAGATTCACTCTATCATTCATTAGTGTATGAAAACCGCTATGAATTTATTTTAGAAGGATTAAAAAATACCATCCTGATTTCCTTTCTAGCTGTTATATTAGGGGTTGCCTTAGGAATTATATTAGCTTTAAGTATTCATTATCATAAAGAAAAAGGAAAATTAAAGTTTTTATCACACATAAGTAAAATCTATATTGCTATAATTAGAGGAACACCCGTTTTATTACAATTAATGATTCTTTATTATATTATTTTTAGAACAGTAAATATAGATATAGTACTAGTAGGAATGATTGCTTTTGGGATGAATTCAGCTGCCTATGTAGCAGAAATCATAAGAGCAGGAATAGATTCCATAGAAAAAGGACAAATAGAAGCAGCATATTCTTTAGGCCTATCCTATTTCTCGATTGTAAAAAACATCATTTTACCACAAGCAATAAGAAATATTCTACCTGCACTAGGAAACGAATTTATAACACTTGTAAAGGAAACCTCTGTTGCAGGATACATTGGAATTATAGAATTAACCAAAGCATCAGATATCATTGCTTCTACAACTTACGACTATTTTTTTCCTCTTATCATAGTAGCTTTCTTATATTTAATAATGACATTAGGGCTTTCAAAAATATTAAAAAGAGTAGAAAGGATACTAAATAAAAATGTTAGAAATTAAAAATGTATCCAAAACTTTTGGAAAAAATGAAGTATTAAAAAATATAAATCTAAAAATAAAAAAAGGAGAAAGAATAGCCATTATAGGCCCTTCAGGAAGTGGAAAAAGTACCCTTCTTCGGTGTATGAATTTATTAGAAGTACCAAGCAAAGGCAAAATCATTTTTGAAGGGGAAGAATTAAATAATAAAAATATAGAAGAAAAAAGAAAAAAAATAGGAATGGTTTTTCAAAGTTTTTATTTATTTGAAAATTTAACAGTTATCGAAAATCTTTTATTAGCACCCAAAGAAGCAAAACTATACTCCAAAGAAGAAGCTATAAAAAAAGCAGAATCCCTTTTAAAAGAAGTAGATTTATATGACAAAAAAGAAGATTATCCAAACACACTTTCTGGAGGACAAAAACAAAGAATAGCCATTATAAGATCACTTATGATGAATCCAGATATTATGCTTTTTGATGAACCCACATCAGCTCTAGATCCTGAAATGATAGAAGATATATTAAACCTCATGATGACCTTAGCACACAGGGAAGTGACCATGATAGTAGTTACACATGAAATGAATTTTACCAAAAAATTTGCAACTCGAATTCTTTTTATGGATGAAGGAGAAATAGTAGAAGAAGGAACAAAATCAGAAATTTTCTCTCATCCAAAGTCAAAAAGATTACAAACATTTCTGTCCAAAATAAACATATAAGAAAGGATGTATTAAATGAATAAAATGGAAAAAACAGGAAACAATAGAAAAAAGGAGGAAATATGATACACGTAACAAGCGAAATTAAACCACTAAAAAAAGTACTATTACACAAGCCAGGAAATGAACTTTTAAATCTAACACCAGACACCCTATCAAGGTTATTGTTTGATGATATCCCATATTTACCGGATGCCAAAAAAGAACATGAAGAATTTGTACGTATATTAAGAGAAAATGACGTAGAAGTTGTTTTTTTAGAAGATTTAATGGCAGAAGTAATAGAAGATAAAGAAGTAAGAGAAACATTTATAAAACAGTTTATCTATGAAGCAGGAATTCGTACCCCTAAGTATAAACACTTAGTATTTGAATATTTAAACAGTTTTAAAAATTCCAAAGAACTTGTCTTAAAAACAATGGAAGGTATTCAAATAAGAGAATTAGACAGAAAAAAAAGAGAAATAGAAAAATCATTAGTAGATTTAGTAACAGAAGAATCAGAGTTTTTAGCAGATCCAATGCCTAATTTATATTTTACAAGAGACCCATTTGCATCCATAGGAAATGGTGTTGCACTAAATAAAATGTATTCTGTAACAAGAAATAGAGAAACCATTTATGCTGATTATATATTTAAATATCACAAAGATTATAAAGTAGATAAATACTATGATCGTACATTAGCCCATCATATAGAAGGAGGAGACGTATTAAATCTAAATGATCATATATTAGCTGTAGGAATATCACAAAGAACAGAAGCAGAAGCCATTGATGATTTAGCCAAAAATATTTTTAAAGATAAAGATGCCAAAATTGATACTATTCTAGCCTTTAATATTCCAAATAGTCGTGCCTTCATGCATCTAGATACAGTCTTCACCCAAATTGATTATGACAAATTTACATACCATCCTGGGATTATGGATACACTAAAAGTATTTGAAATAACAGAAGGGGATGACCCAGATAGTGATGAAGATTTAAATGTAAAAGAAATAAATGATTCACTAGAAAACATCTTAGAATTTTATCTAGATAGAAAAATTACACTTATTCCTTGCGCAGGAGGCGATAAAGTAGCAGCTGAAAGAGAACAATGGAATGATGGATCCAATACATTATGTATCGCACCTGGCACTGTAATTGTATATGATAGAAATAATATAACAAATGAAGTATTAAAAGAACATGGAATCAAAGTATTAGAAATGCATAGTGCTGAATTATCAAGAGGACGTGGAGGACCAAGATGTATGAGTATGCCACTAATAAGGGAGGATTAAAATGAATTTATATGGAAGAGACCTTTTAAAACTATTAGATTATAGTAAAGAAGAAATATGTTACTTACTATCACTTGCTAAAGAATTCAAAAAAAAGAAACAAAACAAAGAATTACATCCTTATTTAAAAGGAAAAAACGTAGTACTTTTATTTGAGAAAGATTCCACAAGAACAAGATGCGCATTTGAAGTAGGAGCCAAAGATCTAGGAATGGGAACAACTTACCTAGGACCAACAGGTTCACAAATGGGAAAAAAAGAAAGTATAAAAGATACAGCAAGAGTACTTGCTAGAATGTATGATGGTATTGAATATAGAGGATTTAGTCAAGATATTGTAGAAGAACTTGCAGAAAATTCCTCTGTACCTGTTTGGAATGGACTCACAGATGAATTTCACCCAACACAGATGTTAGCAGATTTAATGACTATAGAAGAAAATTTTGGGCATTTAGAAGGTTTAAATTTTACTTATATGGGAGATGCAAGAAATAATGTTGGAAATTCTTTAATGGTAGCCTGTGCAAAAATGGGGTTAAATTTTACTTGCTGTGCTCCAAAAGATTTATTTCCGAAAGAAGGACTTGTAAAAACATGTAGAGAAATAGCCACAAAAAACAATTGTACCATTACCCTTACAGATAATGTAAAAGAAGGTGTAAAAAATGCCAATATTATTTATACAGATGTATGGGTTTCTATGGGGGAAAAAGAAGAAATATGGGAAAAGAGAATTAAAGAATTAAAACCATATCAAGTAAACCAAGAAGCTATAAATTTAGCAAACAAAGATGTTATTTTCCTTCATTGCTTACCATCTTTTCATGATACAAAAACAAAAATTGGAAAAGAAATGTTTGATAAATTTGGAGTAAAAGAAATGGAAGTAACAGATGAAGTTTTTGAATCAAACTGTTCTAAAGTAATGGATCAAGCAGAAAATAGATTACATACGATTAAAGCAGTAATGTTTGCAAGCTTAAATGACACAAAAGAAAAAATGTAGGAGGTAAAAATGGAAAAGAAAAAAAGAAATTTGATGTTAACATCATTTTCCATTATTTTAATATTAATTTTTGCACTTGGTATCTTAACACATTTCATACCAAATGCTAAATTTCTAGAAGGAGAAATAATAAATGGCAGTGGTGTAAAATCAGCCTCATTATCAGATATATTAATGTCTCCTATACTAGGATTTGAAAATGCAATAGACGTTAGTATTTTTGTAATGATACTAGGTGGGTTCTTAGCCATCATCACACATACAGGAGCCCTAGAAACAGGAATACAAGTTCTTGTTAAAAAATTAAAAGGAAGAGAATTAATTTTAATTCCTATTTTAATGACCATATTCTCTATCGGAGGAACTACTTATGGAATGTTAGAAGAAACAGTTGGATTTTATGCTTTATTAGCAGCCACTATGGTAGCAGCAGGAATGGATACAGTCGTATCATCTGCTATTGTTTTATTAGGTGCAGGATCAGGCGTACTTGGCTCTACTGTAAATCCATTTGCTGTAGGAGCAGCCGTAAGTGCACTACCAGAAGGTATAGTGGTCAATCAAGGAATCATCATTGCTCTAGGTGCAACTTTATGGATAACATCTCTTCTTATCTCTATTTTCTTCGTTATGCGTTATGCTAAAAAAGTAAAAGAGAAAAAAGGTTCTACTATTTTATCCTTACGTGAACAAAAAAACATGGAAAAAACATATGGAGATGTAAAAGAAAAAGAAGTAAAACTTAGTACAAAACAAAAAATAACACTTATTTTATTCGCACTTACTTTTATAATTATGATTATAGGATTTATTCCATGGGGAGAATTTAATATTACAATTTTTGATAAATTTACAGGATGGCTTACAGGCAGTTCACTTGGAAATTGGTATTTCTATGAATCAGCATTATGGTTTCTAATCATGGCAATCATCATAGGAATCATAAATGGTATGAAAGAAAAAGAATTAGTAGATACCTTCATAGATGGTGCAGATGATATGGTAGGAGTTATTCTTATTATTGCCATCGCAAGAGGTGCAAGTGTTTTAATGACAAAAACACATTTAGATAATTATATTATCTATAATGCAGCAGATGCCTTATCAAATGTTTCTGCTACTATATTCGCACCCCTTAATTACCTACTTCATGTTGTATTATCTATTTTGGTACCATCTAGCTCAGGACTTGCCTCTTTATCTACACCAATTATGGGACCTCTTGCTTCTAAACTTGGATATAGTGTAGAAGGAACTATCATGACATTTGTAGCTGCAAATGGACTAGTAAATTTAATTACTCCAACATGTGGCGCTATTATGGGAGGATTAGCACTTGCTAAAGTAGAATATTCAACATGGGTAAAATGGGCTTTAAAAGTAGTTCTTACAATCGCACTAGTAAATATTATTATTTTAACACTTGCCATGATGTTTTTATAAAAATAGCAAAAGAAAAATTGCTATTTTCTTATCTTAGAAAGGAGAAAATATGAGTAAAATTGTAATTGCCTTAGGAGGAAATGCTCTAGGCAATAATCCATTAGAACAACAAAAATTAATAAAAAAGGCAGTAAATAAAATTATACCTTTTATAAAAGAGGGACACGATATTATCTTAACACATGGAAATGGACCACAAGTAGGAGTAATAAATCTTGCCTTTGAAGATTCTTATGAAAACAAAGATATCCCTTATATGCCATTTCCAGAATGTACAGCTATGAGTCAAGGATATATTGGCTATCATTTACAAAAAAAAATGAGAGAATCATTAAAAGAAAATGGAATAAATAAAAATGTAACTACTATTATTACAGAAGTAATAGTAGATAAAAAGGATAAAGCATTTGAAAACCCAACCAAACCAGTAGGACCATTCTATAGCAAAGAAATGGCAGAAAAAATGATGAATAAAACAAAAGAAATTTATAAAGAAGATGCTGGTAGAGGGTATAGGAAAGTAGTAGCGAGTCCTAAACCAATAGAAATTGTGCAAATAAATACTATTGAAAAATTGGTAGAAGAGAAAAATATTGTAATCACTTGTGGTGGTGGTGGAATTCCAATTTACAAAGAGGGAGAAGAAAGTGCAAGTGCAGTAATTGATAAAGATTTAGCATCTTCCCTATTAGCCCAAAAATTAAATGCAGATATATTTATTATTTTGACAAATATTAAGCAAGCAGAAATTTTCTATGGAACAGAAAAAGCGCAAAAAATTGATAAAATAACAGTAGAAGAAGCAGAAAAATATATAGAAGAAGGACACTTTGCGAAAGGAAGTATGCTTCCTAAAATAGAAGCAGCAATTTCCTTTGCAAAAAATACAAATGGGAAATCTATTATTACAGCATTAGATAATATAGAAAATGTTTTTACAGAGAAGGAAATAACACAAATTATAAAAAATTAAGAATAAAAAATTATGAAAGGGTAATAAAAATTACTCTTTTTATATACTTTACAATATGTTAAAAATAAATTATAATAAAAAAAAGAAAGTAGGTTTTAAAGCGTTAACAAATAGTAAAATGGGCGAATGAAGCTTATACCCAAAATCGATAAAAAGTAAGAAAAAAGCAGGTAGGTTCAAAAAAGGTTCTTCTAAATCCTTATAAATAAAGGCAAAAATAGATATTTTTAAGAAATTAGAACCCAAAAATGTGTATAAAAGGTTCTTTTCGCAAGTGCGAAAAGTGTTGGAGGTGCAACTATAAGCAATAGAAATCCTTATTTTATAAGTTATTCAATGTTTCATGGTGCATTCCCATATCCTGTTGACTTAAAATATATATAATTCAAACACGATTTAGCACAAAAATTAATACAATATTATTGAACTGTACCAAATGATAATCTATATAATTTGATAAAAATTACACTAAGATACTTTTTCAGATAAGTATTTTTATTATGTTAAAACTAATGATATATTAGTGAATCTGTGGTATAATAGATATATCAAAAAACTTGAGAAAGTGAGTGAATTTAATGAATAATAAAAAGCAAACTGAAAAAGAAATACAAGAAAAAATAAAAAAAGTTGATGGTGCTATGGCTCAAGAGGGGATGCCATTAACTAAAGAAATAAAACAAAAACTTTATAATTGTATAACTGGGAAGTCAACAACTGAAATAGAACGAAATAAGGTATTAGAAAAGTATAGGAGAATCTATGGATAATAAATACAAATATACTTATGAAAAAACTGCTGATTACTGTTATAAAGATACTGATGTTTTAATAAATAAACTTAATATAACAAATGAAGAAGATTTATTTAATGCCGAAAGAGAACTTGTATCTTTAAGAACTTATGAACTAAATGAAAAACCATTAAAAGGGAATTTTGATTTTAAGTATTTAAAAGATATTCATAAATATTTGTTTCAAGATGTTTATAGATGGGCAG
Organism: uncultured Erysipelotrichaceae bacterium; assembly: GCA_951801995.1. Classification (GTDB taxonomy): domain Bacteria; phylum Bacillota_I; class Bacilli_A; order RF39; family UBA660; genus RUG12867. The sequence continues at coordinate 15,330 of CATOOY010000004.1, read as the reverse complement.
GAGATATAAGAAATTGTAATATTGCTAAACAAGATTTATTTTGCTTAACAGAACATATAGAATCATTTGGTACTGATGTATTTAATAAAGTAAAAAAAGAAAAATACTTTGTAGATTATGATAATGAAACAACATTAGATAAATTAGTGGAATTATTTGCAGATATTAATGCTTTGCACCCTTTTCGTGAGGGCAATGGCAGAAGTCAAAGAGTATTTATAGAATCACTTGCCAAAATAAATGGAATAAACTTAGATCTTACAAATGTATCTAAAATGGATATGATTGTTGCTAGTCATGAAAGTATTAATGGCGATTATAAAAAATTAAAGGATATGTTTAAAAATAATAGTCATAATTTAAGTGAAGATGAACAATTAGAATATATAAATATTTATTGCTCTGATGAACTAAAACACGACCTTAGAAGTTAATAAAATATTAGGAGAATTGGAAATGAAATTAAAAGTGCTAGAAGATAATAATACCTTTATTGATGAATATTATTTGGGAGAACCCGGAGTCTCTTATTATATCGAAGATGGTGTTGAAAAAATATTGTTTGATACAGGATATTCTTCTGTTATATTAGAAAATGCAAGTAAAATGAACATTGACTTAAACAAGATAAATAAGCTAGTAATATCCCATGGTCATGATGATCATACTGGAGGTTTAAAATATTTTTTTGAGAAGAAAAGAAACATTGAATTAATTGCCCATCCAGATTGCTTTAACTATAAAGAAGATGGAACTGGCTTATATATTGGAAGTCCACTTAGTAAAGAGGAACTATCTAAAGTATGTAAATTAAACTTATCTAAAATGCCAATTCAGGTAAGTGATAATATTATATATTTGGGAGAAATACCCACTGTTAATGATTTTGAACCAAGATATTCTATTGGGAAAAGTGATATTGATGGAAAAAGAATAGATGATACACTAAAAGATGACTCAGCAATAGTTTATAAAAGTAAAAAGGGGCTATTTGTTATAACCGGATGCTCTCATAGTGGTATTTGTAATATTTTGGAATATGCAAAAAGAGTATGTAATGATAATAGAATATATGGTGTTATTGGTGGCTTTCATTTGTTTGATGTAAATGAAAAATTGAAAAAAACTATAAAATATTTAGAAGAGAATAATATAAAACTATTATATCCTTGTCATTGTGTTTCTTTGAAAGCAAAGATAGAGATGGCTAAAAAACTTGAGATAAATGAAGTAGGAGTAGGTTTAGAAATAAATATTCAATAAAAAAATTTTGGGTATAAGCTTCATTCTAGGGGGGCAAATTAGATAGAAAAGCCTTTACCTTAATAGAAATAATAGGTGGAATTGTATTAGTAGGAGTAATAGCACTAATAACAGTTCCAATAGCAGTAAGAGTAGTAAAAGAAAGCAAAAGAAGAAGTTTCTATACAGCAGCAGAAGGAATTGTAAAAGCAACATTTGCTTCTATGAGTAAACATGAAGAAGAATATGATGCATATTTCTTAGAAAATGAAAGTATAACGTTTAAGTTTTCCAAAAGTGAAGGAAAAGAAGGAGAAAGTGTAGAAGAAGTAAATGGAAAGAAAATAAAACTATCCTTTGAAGGGAAAAGTCCAGTAGGAGGAGAAGTAAGATTATATAAAGATGGAGACATAGAAGTAGTAAACTTAACAGATGGGACATATTATGCGAATAAAGATACAGAAATAGAAGTATCAGAGACAACGACAACCTTAACAAGAGGGCAATTACAAGCTGCAGTAGAATCTTTACAAAAAGAGATAATAGAATTAAAGGATAAAAACACAGCACAAGATACAAAAATAAAAAATATGGAAAGTAAAAATGCAACACAAGATACAGCAATAAACACAAATAAAGATAATATAGAAACAAATAAGACAAATATAGAAAAATTAACAACTATAGTAAATAGTATAAATACAAGTATGTTATCTAAGACCTATCCAGTAGGAAGTATATATATAAGTACAAATAGTACGAATCCAAGTAGTATATTTGGAGGGACATGGGAAAGATATGGAACAGGAAGAACACTTGTTGGTGTAAATACTTCAGATGCAAACTTTAATACCGTTTCTAAAACAGGAGGAAGTACAACCTTTAATAATAGTCACACCCATACAGTTTCCTCCCATACCCATACTATCAATAGTCATGTACATACTATAGCTGCCCATAAGCATTTACAAACAATAGGTGCTAATGATAGTTTCATATATGCATTATATGGAGCAGAAGGTGGATTAAGTGGTAGAGAAATTATAACGACTAAGAATTATCGATTTAATCCATCAAATGGTATTTTATCAGAGACAAAAGAATCACTTTATTATACATCAGAAGCAGGTGGGGGAAATACAAATGGAAGCGGAGTTTTAACTACAAATGGTAATGCGCAGCAAACTACAGGTACTTCAGGAAGTAGTACACAAAGTTTATTACAACCTTATATAACCGTATATATGTGGAAAAGAGTATCTTAAATGATACTTTTTTTATAGAAAAATAATAGACAAAAAAGAGAATATATGATATATTCTCTAATAGTATGAAAGGGAGGATGGAAGTGAAAAAAATCAAAGGAATTCTATATGTTTTCATTTTTTTCTTAGGGATAAATAAAGTAAATGCATATACAGAAGTAATAGAAAAAAATAACCAAGAATCATCAAATATATCACAAATAGATATAGTAAACCAAGAAGAAAAAGTAAATATAGAATCTAATATCATAGAAGAAGATACAAAAGAGAAAATAAATCAAAATACAATAGAAAATAAAGATACCAATATAATAGTAAACGTTCCAAATAAAGTTATATATAAAGGAATTCAAAACATAGATGGAAAAGAATATTACTTTAATGAAAATGGTGAAAAGCAATATGGTTTTCAAACCATAAATGGAAAAATACATTTTTTTAGTAGAATAGACGGTGCCAAAAGAAAAGGTCTATTTGGAATAGATGGTTATAACTATTATTTTACAGACGAAGGGATGCAAACAGGTTTACAAATAATAGAAGGAAATACATATCTATTTAATACAGAAGGAAAAATGCAATATGGATTCCAAAATATAAATGGAAAAATACATTTTTTTAGTAGAGTAAATGGGGCTCAAAGAAAAGGATTAGTGGGAATAGATGGTTATAATTATTATTTTACAGACGAAGGGATGCAAACAGGTTTACAAATAATAGAAGGAAATACATATCTATTTAATATAGAAGGACAAATGCAATATGGTTTTCAAACCATAAATGGAAAAACACATTTTTTTAGTAGAGTAAGTGGAGCCCAAAGGAAAGGTCTATTTGGAATAGATGGATATACCTATTATTTTAAAGAGGAAGGAATGCAAACAGGCTTACAACATATAGATGGAGCAGACTACTTCTTTGGGCAAGATGGAAAACGAAAAAGTGGCTTTCAAATTGTAAATGGGCAGAAAAATTTCTTTAGTAGAATTGATGGAAAAAAACGCTATGGATGGATTTTTGTAGATGGATATAGTTATTATTTAGATACAAATGGTGTTCCTGTAACAGGAAATGGACTTACTATAGATGGTTTGGTATATAATTTTGATAACGAAGGACGTATGAAAACAGGGTGGATTGAACGTAATGGATATACCTATTATTTAGACAATTTAAAAAATCCCTTAACAGGATGGCAAAAAATAGCAGGAGAAAAATGTTACTTTAATAATCGTGGAGAACTAATTAAAAGAGGAGCCAAACTAGTTATAGATGTCTCTAGTTACCAAGGATATATAGATTGGGATACTGTAAAAAGAGATGGATTGGTAGATGGCGTTATTATAAGAATTGGCTTTGGAAGTTACCATTATGAGTCAGATGCATGGTTAAAATATACCATAAGTGCTTTACATAGATTAAAAATTCCATATGGAGTATACCTTTTTAGTTATGCATCAGAAGCAATCGATGGGTATGAAGAAGCAGACACAATGATATATGCAATGAAAAAGTATGGAATGAATCCTACCCTAGGAATTTACTATGATATAGAAGAATATAAAAATGATGGTCATGGTTTTACCTCTGACTGGATTACAAAAGACTTATACGATGCCATCATTACAACATTTATGAACCATATGAATGCAAACGGTTATAAAGCTTATGTATATGCAAGCTATAGTTATATCATGAATCGTTTTAATGATCATACAAGAAGTTATGTAGGTTGGGTTGCACAATGGGGCGATAGATGTTATTACAACGGTTACTATCATATGTGGCAATATTCTGGAGATGCAGGAGGAAACTATTTATATATAAATGGAATTAATGGAATTGTAGATGGAAATGTTTGGTTTGCTTAAAGACGCTATGCGTCTTTTTTTAATATTGCAATTTCTTTTTCAATTGCATCTCTCATCTTCTGCATCATTTCCATAACATCTGTATCCGTAAAATTTTTATTTTGCATTCTCTCTGTTTGAACCTGTCTAAAATAAGCATTCGTGCAAAGCACTTGTGCCACTAGCATCAACCAGTTACCAAGTGCATTTTGTTCATTTGCATCTAAATCATCCAAAAGTAAATAACCAACAGCAACAGCACTAAAAGTAAGCAATTTAGGAGAAAGGTCAAATAAATCCTTCATAAAACCTCCCCCTTATCTTATATAAATATATGATAAAAAAATAAGAATAAGTATAAGAGAAAAATCGTGTTTTTTAAAAAAATATGTTATACTACATATAGAGGTGATAATATGAGTATAAAAATAGATCGTATAGCAAGTAATCTAGTAAAAGAAATCAGTTATATATTAATGACCGAAGTAAAAGATCCAGATATTAAATTTGTAACGATAACAGATTGTAAAGTTACAAATGATTTATCATATGCGAAAGTATATTATACCATTCTTCACGAAGACAAAAAAGAAGAAATAAGACAGGCTCTAAAAAATGCAGCAGGATTTATTCGTAAAGAATTATTTGATCGTGTAGAAATTCGAAATATACCAGAATTAGAATTTATCTATGATGAATCAATCGAATATGGTAAAAAAATAGAAGATATGATTGAAAAAATACATAACAAAGAATAGGAAAAGGAAATAAAGTTATGAAAAAATATCTTTCTCTTATGAGAGTAAAACATTATATTAAAAATTTACTTATCTTTTTAGCTATTATATATAATGGAAATCTACTTAATATCCATTATTTAAAAATAACAACAATTTCTTTTTTTTCTTTTTGTCTTATGGCATCTGCTGTATATGTACTAAATGATTTAGTAGATATAGAAAAAGATAGAAAGCATCCTACAAAAAAGAAAAGACCTATAGCATCTGGTGCCATAGGCATAAAAAAAGCTATAGCTTTTTTTATCATTTTAGTAATAGGAAGTATACTAATACAATCTTTTTTATGGATAGGAAATATATTATCCTATGAAAGGTATATACAATCTATTATTTTTCTATTTTTCTACCTATTTCTAAATATAATTTATAGTAAATATGCTAAAAATATCCCAATAGTGGATATTGTGGTATTAGCATTAGGTTTTTTAATTCGAGTATATTATGGTGGAGTAGTAATAGGAGTGCATATATCTAACTGGTTATATTTAACAGTACTTTCTTTCTCTCTTTACTTAGTAATTGGAAAAAGAAGAGGAGAACTTCTCTATCAAAAAAATAAAACAAGAGAAGTCCTAAAATATTATACCAAAGACTTCCTAGATAAATTAATGTATGTCTTTTTAACATTAACCCTTGTTTTTTATTCACTATGGTGTTCAATGGGGTATAATAATATTGCATCAAATGATAAGATGATTTATAGTATTTTAATTATTATTTTTATTACCTTGAGATATAGTTTAATTGTAGAAGGAGATTCTGATGGAGACCCTGTCGAAGTTCTATTAAAAGATAATATATTAATAGGAAGTATTCTAATTTATGCAATATATATGGGAGTGATTTTATATGTATGATATTTATGATTTTGATGGGACTATTTATAATGGAGATAGTTCTGTAGATTTTATTTTATATTCTATAAAAACCAATAAAAAATTATGGAAATATATTCCTAAAATGATTTGGTATACTATTTTATATATCTGTAAAATGATATCTACTAAAAAATATAAAGAAGGTATGTTTAGCTTTATAAAAGAAATAGAAAACTTAGAAGAATTTACCACAACATTTTGGAAAAAACATGATAAAAAAATAAATGACTTTTTTATCAAAAATAGAAAAGAAAAGAAAAATATTTGCATCATTAGTGCTTCACCAGAGTTTTTACTAAAACCTTATCTAAATAGATTTGAAAACATAGAACTTATTGGAACCAAAATGGATAGTAATGGAAAAATAGAAGGAGAAAATTGTAATAAAAAAGAAAAAGTAAAAAGGATGTATCAATGGAAAAAGAAAGTAAAAATAGAAACATTTTATTCAGACTCTTCTAAAGATACACCCTTAGCAGAACTTGCTAAAGAATCTTATATTGTAAACCATGGTAAACTTTTAGCTTGGGACAACAACTATTTTGAAAAGAAAAACCACAAAAAAATAGCATGTCTTCTATTTGCCTTTTTCTTCTTTCTTTACACCTTTCTTGGTATCTTTTTATCTTATCATTTTGATTTTTCAGAAAACTATGATTTATTATTTAATGCAGACTCTAGAAGAATCATAGATGATATGAGTAAAATATTTGGAAATCATTATCGCATCAAAGTACACCCCCTTTATGTAATAATGATTCAGCCCTTTATTTTATTATTAACAGGTATCACAGCAGATAAAATACTGTCTTGCATTATTTTTTCAGCCATAGTAAGTAGTTTGACAGTAGTTGTAGTTTATAAAACAGCAACCTTATTTATTAAAAATAACAAAGTAAGTATATTATGGAGTATATTGTTTGGTTTTACATTCACAAGTCTTATCTTTGCAGCGGGATTAGAAGTATATAATATAGCTGGTTTGTTTTTACTATTACTTTGGTATCAAACCATAAAAATATTTACAAAAGAAAAAGTAGAAAAAACAGATTATTTTTATTATATTTTATTAGGTGTTACCTCCATTGGTATTACAGTAACAAATTTTGTCGTGTTTTTAATCACATCTTTTTTCTTAATAGTAGGGAAAAAAATCAAAATAAAGAAAATGATAATTATACAAATAATGGTAGTTATTTTCAGTTTGATTTTTTCTTCCTTACAAAATTATACATGGCATAACACTCCTACTATACATGGAAATTATAAGCAAAATTATGAAGAAGAAAAATCATATATTCACTGGGATCTTCAATTAGAAAAAATACAAAATGTTTTAGAAGATGCTTATATAAATAGCGTTGTATCATCCACCCTAAAATCTATAAATATGAAAAATGGTGGAAAAATGATTTACTTTGATAAAATAAGTATAGAATCTTTACTCATAGGACTTCTATTTCATATACTTATTATTTATTATTTTGTAAAAAATAGTAAGAAAAAGAAATGGTTGAATATAGGCTTAATATTAACATTACTATTTAATTCTACAATGCATCTCTTTTATGGAAATTCTACCCCATTTTTATATGCTTGTCACTTTATATATATATTCTTTCTTTTATTTATAATAAATTATGAAGAAAGAAAAAAAGAAAAAAGGGTAATAAAAATATTAGAATGTTTAGTCCTATTAACAGCACTCATTAATATTTTTCGTTTTGTAAAAGTAGTAAGATTAGTAGGAGAAGTACTTCCTCATACTTATTATAGAAGTAACTTTAGTACAATTATGCTTGTATGTATGGTCATATTTTTTATAATAGTAGACATGATACTTAGTATTATATTTTATTGCAATCTAAAAAAATGTTTGGTAGAAGAGAAAGAGAAAGTAAAATATGGTATTGTATGCCTCATTAGTTTTATTTTAATAGAATTATCTTTCATAGCTATCCATACTACACCACACTATGCCAAAATATTAGATAAAAAATTAAATATACCTATTGTTTTACAAGAAGATTAAAAAAACATAAAATAGAAATAAACATTAAAACATTGACCGAATGAAAAAAAAGTGTTATATTAAATTTACTTATTTGATAGTGATAAATCTTAAGTAATTATTTAAAGGGAAAAAAGAAAATTTGTGGTAGATGAAAACAAATCAAATTTAAATAATGAAATACAAATTTAGAATCAAACCGTCTTTTCGCGTTAAGAAAAAAAGAGCATAAACTATTATGAAGTAAGGTGGTACCACGGGTCATCTCGTCCTTACACATAATAGTTTTTTATGTATAAAAGGAGGATTTTATGGAATTAAATAGTTATATAGAACATACCAATTTAGAAAATATAGTAGCAGAAAAGGATATACAAAAGTTATGTAAAGAAGCAGAGAAATATCATTTCCCATCTATTTGTGTACATCCTATTTATGTAGCATACGCAAAAGAACTTTTAGAAGAAAGTAATATACAAATAAGTACTGTAATAGGGTATCCATTTGGTATGAACACTAAAGAAGTAAAAGTATATGAAGCAATAGACGCTATAACAAATGGAGCAGATGAAATAGAAATGAGTATAAATATATCCATGTTGAAAAACAAAGAATATGATTATATAAAAGAAGAAATAGAAGAAGTAAGAGATGCCATAGATGGAAAAATACTCAAAATAATAATTGATATAACACAATTAAAAGAAGAAGAGATAATTAAAATAACAGAAATTTGTAATAATACCTTTATCCATTTTATAGAAATATCTAGTAATAGCAAACAAGAAGACATAGAGACAATCATGAAACATAAAAATGAAATATTAGAAGTAAAAATATATGGAAATATAAAAACAGAAAAACAAATAGAAAAATTTATAAACATGGGAATAAGTAAAATAGGAACAACAAATAGTATTAAAATAATGGAAGGTGAAGCAAAATGAAATTATTCGATGATTTAAAATGGAGAGGACTTATTAAAGATATTACCTCAGACGAATTAGAAAATAAATTAAATGAAGGAGGAATGACCTTTTATATTGGAACAGATCCAACAGCAGATTCTATGCATCTTGGACACCTATCAAGCTTTCTTATTTCAAAAAGATTAGCAGACAAAGGACACCATCCCATTTTATTAATAGGAGGAGCAACAGGAAGAATAGGAGATCCAAGACCTACAACCGAAAGAGAAATGAAATCAGTAGAAGAAATAGAAAAAAATATAAAAGGATTAACCAAACAAGCAAAAGAATTATTTGGTTTTGAAGTAGTCAATAACTATGATTGGTCAAAAAATATAAATTTTATGGATTTCCTAAGAGATTATGGAAAATATTTCAGTATCAATTATATGTTAGATAAAGATATCATCAAAAGAAGATTAGAAACAGGAATAACCTATACAGAATTTTCTTATATGATTATGCAAGCCTTAGACTTTCTTCATCTTTTTGAAAATAAAAATTGTACTCTCCAAGTAGCAGGCTCAGACCAGTGGGGAAATATAACAGCAGGCGTAGATTTAATACGTAAAAAAACAGGAAAAGAAGTATATGCCTTTACTATGCCTCTTGTTACAGATACAACTGGTAAAAAATTTGGAAAGTCAGAAGGAAATGCTTTATGGTTAGATAAAGAAAAAACATCTAGCTATGAAATATACCAATTTTTAATCAATGCAGAAGATGAAAAAGTAATAGATTACTTAAAAGTATTTACTTTCCTTTCTAAAGAAGAAATAGAAGAAATAGAAAGAAAACATAAAGAAGAACCTCATCTTCGATTTGCACAAAAAGAATTGGCAAAAGGTGTAATCACATTCTTACATGGTAAAGAAGAATATGAAAAAGCAGAAAAAATAAGTGAGTCTTTATTTAAAGGGAATATAAAAGATTTAGATATAAAAGATATACTAGTAGGTTTTAAAGACGTACCACACTTTGAGAGAAAAGAAGAAACAATACTAATAGAACTTTTAGTAGAAAATAAAATAGCATCTAGTAAAAGAGAAGCAAGAGAATTAATAGAAGCTGGCGCTATTTCGATCAATGGAGATATTATAAAAGATGAAAACTATAACATAACAAAAAAGATTGCTTTAGATGGCAAAATAATAGTAATAAGAAAAGGAAAGAAAAAATATTTTTTAATAAACTTCACTTAGATGACAAAAATGTAAGAAAAAATCTTGCATTTTTTTGTTTTCATCCTCTTTTTTTGTGTTATACTTTTTTATAGTGGTGATTACATGAACAAAAAAGAAATAAGGTATGATCCAGATATTGTAAAAGGACTTACCAAAAAAGAAATAAAAGAAAGAAAAGAGAAGAACCTAGTAAACATAGATCAAACAGTACCAACAAAGAAGATAAAAGAAATAATTTTAGGAAATATTTTTACACTTTTCAATATGTTAAATCTTGTATTAGCTACTAGTATTTTACTAGTAGGATCTTTTAAGAATCTTTTATTTATGGGTGGAGTTATTTGTAATACCCTAATTAGTATTATTCAAGAAATAAGAACGAAAAGAACCATAGACAAGCTTTCCTTATTAGCAACCACAAAAGCACATGTAATAAGAGATTTTATAAGAAAAGATATCCACATAGAAGAAATAGTATTAGATGATATTATTACCTTTAAAGTTGGAGAGCAAGTAGTCGTAGATACTATTATTAAAAAAGGATCATGTGAAGTAAATGAAGCCTTTTTAACAGGAGAAGAAGATCCTGTTTACAAAAAAGAAGGCGATTTAATTTTATCAGGAAGCTTTATTATCTCAGGAAACATAATAGGAAAAGTAGAACATGTGGGAATGGAAAATTACACATCCAAAATATCAAAAGAAGCAAGATACATAAAAAAGGTAAACTCTATTTTAATGAATTCCTTAAATAAAGTAATTAAATGGACATCCATATTAATTGTTCCTTTAGGAAGTATTCTTTTTATAAAACAACTATATTTAGCAGAAACCACAAGAGATGCTGTTGTAAATACAGTAGCAGCTGTAATTGGAATGATACCAGAAGGACTTGTACTACTCACAAGTACTGTTCTAGCTGTAGGAATATTGAAATTATCCAGATATAAAATATTAGTACAAGAACTGTACTGTATCGAAATGTTAGCACGCACAGACGTACTTTGTTTAGATAAAACAGGAACACTTACAGAAGGAAAAATGCAATTTGTAAAAATAGAAAAAGAAAAAGCAAAACAAGAAGAAATAGAAAATATTTTATGTGCTTTTACAAAACATATGGAAGAAAATGCAACAATAAAAGCTATCAAAGAAAAATTTTATCAAAACACCACCTTATCCATAAAGCAAGTAATCCCCTTCTCTTCAGAAAGAAAATATTCTGCTTTAGAAACAGAAAATGGTTATTATATTCTAGGAGCACCTGAATATATTCTAGATAAGAAAGATTCACTCCTTAAAAAAGTAGATAAATCTTTTCAAAAATATAGAATTTTACTACTAGCGAAAAAAAGAAGACTAAAAGAAAATAGTACATATACTCCTTTGGCTTTTCTTTTTCTAGAAGATGTCATTCGCAAGAAAGCAAAAGAAACAATAGCCTATTTTCAAAAAGAAGACGTAGAAATAAAAGTAATTTCAGGCGATAATCCTATTACTGTTTCACGAATTGCGGAAAGAGTAGAAATAAAAAATGCAGATAAATATATAGATATGAGAGAAGTAAAAGATAAAGAAATAAAAAATATAGTAGAAAAATATACCGTTTTTGGAAGAGTAAGTCCAATACAAAAGAAAAAACTTATTTTAGCACTCAAAGAAAAAGGACATACAGTTGCTATGACAGGAGATGGAGTAAACGATGTACTTGCTTTAAAGGAAGCAGATTGTTCTATCGCCATGAATAGTGGAAGTGATGCAGCAAGAAATGTATCCCAAATTGTATTATTAGATTCTAATTTTGAAGCTATGCCAAGTGTAGTTTTAGAAGGAAGACAAACCATAAATAATATAGAAAAATCCTCTATACTCTATTTAACCAAAACCATGTATGCAACCATGTTAGCCATTCTCTTTTTATTTATTAACAAAGAATACCCATTTGAACCTATCCAATTAACACTTACAAGTGTAGTTGCAATTGGAATTCCTTCTGTGTTTTTAGCGCTAGAACCCAATAAAAAAAGAATACATGGTAACTTTTTTACCAATGTATTTGGAAAAGCATTCCCCTTTTCTGTAGTAGTAGTCATAAATATTATTCTTATCATGATTTTTTCCAATATTTTTTCTTTAAACAGCGAAGAAACATCTACACTATGTGTTATTATGAATGCTATTATTAGTTTTTTATTACTATTTAGAATTTGTATTCCTTTCAATGCAAGGAAAATAATTCTTTTTATAGCTATGGTAGCCCTTTTTCTATATCAAGTATTAGGTTTTAGGACATTATTTTCTTTAGCAAACTTTGAGTTACGTTTATTTTTTATCGTAATCATACTCATTTTAATAAGTCTTCTTCTCTTAGCACGACTTGTTATATTTGCCCAAAAAAAATTAGAAAAAAAATATAAGTAATGTGATATACTATAAGTAGAAAGGAGTATGTTATGATTTTAATTGTACTAATTGCAACACTATTATTAATATCTGTAAGACAAATTAATGAATATGAAAGAGGAGTAAAGTTCTCATTTGGTAAATTTAGTAAAATTATGAATCCAGGTTGGAATATAGTACTTCCTATTATTCACACTTATAAAAAAGTAGATATTCGTACCAAAGCAGTAGATGTTCCAGAACAAGAAGCAATTACAAGAGACAATGTTTCTGTAAAAATAAATGCTGTTATTTATTACAAAATATTTGATGCATCTAAATCTATTTTAGCAGTAGAAGATTTCTATTATGCTGTAAGTCAACTTGCACAAACTACTATGAGAAATGTAGTAGGTTCTGTATCATTAGATGAATTATTAGGAGAAAGAGAAAAACTTTCTACAGAAATTTGTAAAATAATTGATGAAGCAACAGATCCATGGGGAATTAAAGTAGAAAATGTAGAATTAAAAGATGTTGCACTTCCTATGGAAATGAAAAGAGTAATTGCAAGAGTAGCAGAAGCAGAAAGAGAAAAACAAGCAGTTATTAAAAAAGCAGAAGGAGAAGTAGAAGCATCTGAAAATTTAGCCAAAGCAGCCACCACTATGAGTGAAACACCAGGAGCACTGCACCTTCGTACACTAGCTACCATCAATGATATTTCATCTGATCAGTCTAATACTATTATTTTTGCTCTTCCAATAGAAGTACTGCATGCATTAGAAGGAAATAAAGATAAATTCAGTCAAAGATAAAAAATTATGGGAAACCATAATTTTTTTCATATATTAAGAAAGTGCTTTGCTTATATGAATCCAATATTCTAGGATAAATATGTTTTTGTATTATCAAGTATAATTAATATTTTACTTTGTAGAAATATAATACATATGTCACAAAAATAAAATAAAAAAGATACCATCTTATATAATTGAGTTGAAAAACAAAAATGATACGAAAAAGTGGTGTCTATGGAAATTATAACAGAAGAAATAAGAGGACAGTATCTAGAAGATAAAGTACAAGTAGATATAAAGTATGTATTTAGAGAGAGTTTACTATTTGATACACAAGATAAAAAATACTATCAAATAACAGCGATAGCCGAATACGCAAGAAAGATTTTATAATAAACAAGAATTTACAGATGATAAATGTTTGCATGGGTATTTTATTTGTGGTATTATAAATATGGATTAAGAAAGTAGGTAGTTGTATGTTAACAAATAGTAAAATGGGGGAGGGGGGTAGATTAAGTAAAGGATTTACCCTAATAGAACTTTTAGCTGTCATAGTAGTAATTGCTACCATAGCTTTAATAAGTACACCTATTATATTAAATGTAATAGAAAAAGCAGAGAAGGGTGCTTTTGAAGATAGTGCATATGGAGTGATAGATGCAACTAAAATATATTACGCAAATGCATCTCTAGATACAGGAGTAAAAGAAGAAGTCTTTACCTTTCCAGAAGATAAAAGATTAAAATTATCAGGGAAAAAACCACAAAGTGGAAGTGCTGTATTATATGAAGATGGAAAAACTGCTTTAGCTATATCCAATAAAAAATGGTGTGCTTTAAAAATAAAAGATAAAGAAAAAATAACAATAAAAGATTATAAAGATGGTGAATGTGAACCATCAAGTGTAGATCAAACAAAAGTAGAAATTAAAAATGTAGATATAAAAACAACATCAACCACTATCACTGTAACAGTAGATGCCGAAGTAGGAAACTTTGGCAAAATAAAAACATATGAATATAACATAGATGATGGAGATTACAAAGAAGGAACAAATAAATTTACCTTTGAAGGTTTGGACTTTGATTCAAAACATACAATAGGAATTAGAGTAATAACGGATTCAGGTTTAGTAACAGAAAAAAGTGTAGAAGCAAAAACAGATTTTGCTTTACTAAGTGTAACAGCAAATGGATATATAGGAGCATATGATGGAAATGCACATGGAATAACAGTAACAAGTAGTGGAGCTACGATTAAATATGGGACAAGTGAAGGGACTTATAATTTAGAAAGTTCCCCAACATATACGGGCGTAGGAACCTATACAGTATATTATGAGGTGACAAGAGCAGGATATAAAACAGTAACAGGAAGTAAAACAGTTGTAATAAATAAAGCAAATGGAAGTGTAAGTTTATCAGCGACAAGTGGGTCAATAACATATCCAAATACCAAAACAATAACAGTTACTAAAAATATAGGAAACGGAACACTTAGCTGTTCAACATCTAACGCAAGTGTAGCCACATGTTCAGTATCAGGAACAACAATTACAATACGTTCAGGAACCACAGCAGGAACAGCTACAATAACTGTAACAAGTGCAGCGACCACAAACTATAATGCAGCATCAGCTTCTTATACAGTAACAGTATCAAGTGGAATCCTTAGTGTAACAGCAAACGGATACACTGGGACCTATGATGGAAATGCGCATGGAATAACAGTATCAAGTAGTGGAGCTACGATTAAGTATGGAACTGCATCAGGCACTTATAACTTAACAAGTTCCCCAACTTATACCAGTGTAGGAACATATACAGTATATTATGAGGTGACAAGAGCAGGATATAAAACAGTAACAGGAAGTAAAACAGTTGTAATAAATAAAGCAAATGGAAGTGTAAGTTTATCAGCGACAAGTGGGTCAATAACATATCCAA
>CATOOY010000003.1 GCA_951801995.1 uncultured Erysipelotrichaceae bacterium | reverse complement strand
AAAGTATCTAAATATTTTTTTGTGGAAACGGATGGATATATGTCTGATTTGTTTGCTAATTATGATGCAGTAAATTATGGAGTAGGTACTGGAATAAAGACTAATTTAGATTCCACTATTGAACTTATAAGTCATGAATTAGGTCACTTCTTTTTTGACATAGTTGGTGACAAAGAAATACCATGTGATTATTACGATATTCAAAATCAAGTACTTCAAAATTTAAATATGCATTCTTTAGAAGTTATAAATTTTTTAAATTATGCAAAAGACTATAAAAATAAATTAAAGCAGGAATCTATTTTGGAAGCACAAAAGTATATAGAAAATCATGAAGAGGAAAAAGCTTTATTTGTAGATGAGACTTTAAAGAGTTTATCTCATCTTATTCATGCAGCTCGGGCAGTGAGATTGTCACAAGCTGATATTGATAGTTTAGTTTGCGAATATTTAGCAGATAAAAATGAATCTTTCATTTGTAAAGTAAAAAAAATATATGAATGGCAGATAGAAGATCAGATATTTAGTAGAAACCAAAGATTTGATCATGAAAGTCAAATATTGGACATGGTGACAGGTCTTATAGATAGTATGTATAATGGAATGAATCCATATTATGATAATATATATGAACCCAATTTATTACGTGGTCATCCTCCTTTCTATTTTGAGGAAGTAAAAACTAGAGGATTTGATGAACAGTTTGCTGATTATGTGGCACTACGTATAAATGAAGATACTTATGTTTCAGCTATTTCTCTTTTAAAAAAATGGGTTGGATCAGACTGGTTTACAATGATGGAAAAGTATTACTTTGATGTTTCTAATACACTTGCGAATATGACAGAAACTAAAAAAGTGTGTGACGTAGGCGATTTTACTGAATTTTCGCCAAAATTAAGATAAATGATGAAGCTTCTTTATTAAGCTTCTTTTTTTTGACAAATTCATAAAATATGCTTGCTTTTCATATAATGTTTGTGTATAATTAATTGTGTGTGACGGCATTGATGTGTGAGGTTGCTGATACACCAGGTTAAGTTGTAAAATAAAAACTTGGTTTATTAGGTTTTTACACGGAGCTAGTCTATACAAGATATAGGCGAAGGGAGGAAACGAAAATGTCAAGTAAAAAAGCAAATATCAAATTAAAAGCATTTGATCACAAAAAAATAGACGATGCTTGTACGACAATCATTGATACAGTAAAAAGAACTGGTGGACGTGTGAGTGGACCTGTACCACTTCCAACTGACATTGAAAAGATAACAATTTTAAGAGCTGTTCATAAGTATAAAGATTCTCGTGAACAATTTGAAAAGAGAACGCATAAAAGACTTATCGTTATTGAAGACCCAAGTAAGGAGACGGTTGAGGCACTAACTCACGTTGAAATACCTAGTGGTGTTGATATTCAAATCAAATTTTAGGAGGAAAAAATGGAAAACAAGAAAGGAATCTTAGGTCGTAAAGTAGGAATGACCGAAGTATTTACAGAATCAGGTAAATTAATTCCAGTAACTGTTATTTCTGTTGAACCAAATGTGGTAACACAAATTAAAACAAAAGAAAATGATGGTTATGAAGCAATTCAACTTGGTTT
Source organism: uncultured Erysipelotrichaceae bacterium (assembly GCA_951801995.1). GTDB lineage: Bacteria > Bacillota_I > Bacilli_A > RF39 > UBA660 > RUG12867. Next base: position 30,364 of record CATOOY010000003.1, on the reverse strand, counting down.
TGATACAAAAAGAGAAAAGTTAACAACAAAAGCTTCTATTGGACACACAAATAAAGCAGGATGTACACCTAAGCGCTTCTTTAGAGAAATTAGAGATGTGAACATAGAAGACTATAAATTAGGTGATTCTGTTACTTGTGAAATCTTTGAAGCAGGAGAAGTAGTAGATGTAACAGGAACAACAAAAGGAAAAGGGTTCCAGGGTGTTATTAAACGTCATGGGCAAAGTCGTGGTCCTATGGGACATGGTTCACATTATCATAGACGTCCAGGTTCAATGGGAACAATGCGACCAATGCGTGTTTTTAAAGGTAAGAAATTACCAGGACATATGGGAGGACTTACTGTAACGATTCAAAATCTTGAAATAGTAAGAGTAATACCAGAAGAAAATATTCTTTTGGTAAAAGGAAATGTTCCAGGAGCTAAAAAATCATTAGTAGTGATTCGTTCAGCTGTTAAAAATCCAGGTAAAATAAATGAGAAAGCAAATTTAATTTCTTATATTAAAACCCCAGAACCAGAAGTAAATCAGACTGAAAGTGATGCAGCAGAAACTGCAAACACAAATGAGTAGGGAGGAAATATAGATGGGAAAAATATCTGTATTAAATATAAAAGGTGAAAAAGTAAAAGATATCACTTTAAATGAAAATATATGGGGAATTAAACCAAATGATGCTGTCTTATTTGACGCTATTACTCTTGCTCGTAATGCAATGAGACAAGGAACTTCATCCACAAAAACACGTGCTGAAGTATCTGGTGGAGGAAGAAAGCCATGGAGACAAAAAGGAACAGGACACGCAAGACAAGGAAGTACAAGAGCACCACAATGGTATCATGGTGGAATTGTTTTTGGACCTAAACCAAGAAGTTATAAAGCAAAAATGAATCGTAAAGAAAGAAGACTTGCTTTAAAATCTGCTTTAACATATAAAGTACTTGATAAAGAAATAAAAGTAGTGGATACACTTCAATTAGAAACAAATAAAACAAAAGATATGAAAGCAATTTTAGCAGGTTTAAAAATAGAAGGAAAAACACTTGTTGTAGTAGAAGAACTTACAGAAAATGTGATTTTAGCAACTCGTAATATTTCTAATATTATTTTGCTTGAGTCATCTGAAATTAATGTTTTAGATATTGTATCTGTAGATAACTTACTTATTACAGAAGGTGCTATCCGTAATATAGAGGAGGTGCTTATATAATGGATCATTATAGAGACATTATCAAAGCTCCAATTATTACTGAAAAAAGTAGTGATTTAGCTAAAAATAATACTTATGTTTTTAGTGTTGATGTGAAAGCAAATAAAACACAAATAAAACAAGCAATAGAAAATGTTTTCGATGTAAAAGTAGAAAATGTAAATACTGTAAATGTAAAACCTAAGAAAAAAAGAGTTGGACGTTATACAGGAAAAACAAATAGAGTAAAAAAAGCAATTGTTAAACTAGCAAAAGACAGTTCTATTGAACTCTAATAAAAGGAGGAAATTATGGCTATTAAAAATATGAAACCAATGACTCCTGGTACACGTGGTATGTCAAAACTTATAAATGATGAAATTACAACAAATGTTCCTGAAAAGTCATTGGTAGTAACACTTAAAAAAAATGGTGGTCGTAATAATCAAGGTAAAATAACTGTTAGACATCGTGGTGGTGGAGAAAAAAGAAAATATCGTATCATCGATTTCAAAAGAAATAAAGACGGTGTAGAGGGAACAGTTGCTACGATTGAATACGATCCAAATAGAAGTGCTAATATAGCACTTATCCATTATGCAGATGGAGAAAAAAGATATATCATTGCTCCAAAAAATCTTACTGTTGGTATGAAAATAGTAAGTGGTGAAAATGCTGATATTAAAATAGGAAATGCACTTCCTTTATCACATATTCCAGTTGGAACTATGATACATAATGTGGAACTTAAAGCAGGAAAGGGTGCTGAAATTGCTCGCTCTGCTGGTTCTTCTGTTCAAATTCTTGGACGTGAAGGAAAATATACATTATTACGTTTAAGTAGTGGAGAAGTTCGTAAAGTACTTTCTACATGTAGAGCCACTGTTGGTGAAGTAGGAAATGCAGATCATGAACTTGTACATTTAGGAAAAGCAGGTCGTAAAAGACATATGGGAATTCGTCCTACTGTTCGTGGATCTGTTATGAACCCAAATGACCACCCACATGGTGGTGGAGAAGGTAGAGCACCTATTGGACGTAAGGGACCTCTTACTCCTTGGGGAAAACCAGCTCTTGGATATAAAACGCGTGATACAAAAAAAGCATCTGATAAGCTAATTGTACGTCGTCGTAAAAAGAAATAATGAAAGGATGGTCTTAAGTGGCAAGAAGTTTAAAAAAAGGACCTTATGCAGAAAAATCACTACTTGCTAAGGTGGAAAAAGCAAATGCTTCTTCTAAGAAAGAAGTCATTAAAACTTGGTCTCGCCGTTCTACTATATTTCCAAGCTTTGTGGGTCTAACATTTGCTGTTCATAATGGACGTGATTTTATTCCAGTCTATGTGACAGAAGATATGGTTGGACGTAAGCTTGGTGAGTTTTCTATGACACGTAAGTGTGGTGGACACGGTGAAAATAAAGGTAAGAAATAAGCAGGGAAGGGAGGACTAAAATGGAAGCAAGAGCGATTGCAAAAACAGTTAGAATTGCACCTCGTAAAGCCCGTTTAGTTATAGATTTAATTCGTAATAAAGATGTAAAAGAAGCAGATAAGATTTTAGCAAATTTAAATAAAGAATCAGCACGACTTATTCGCAAGGTACTTACATCTGCATGCGCAAATGCTGAAAATAATTTAGGGTTAGATAAAAATAACTTATATGTAAAAGAAGCCTACATTAATGAAGGCGTTACAATGAAGCGAATGAGATTTGGTTCTCGTGGTCGTGTAGATCCAATACGCAAGCGAACAAGTCACATTACTGTCGTTGTTTCAGATAAATAACAAAGGAGGAAGCTAAAATGGGACAAAAAGTTAATCCAAAAGGACTTAGATTAGGCATCAAGGGTCAAACAAAAACTTGGGAGTCAAATTGGTATGCAGAAAAAGATTTTGCTAAATATCTAAAAAGCGATAATATCATTCGTAAGTTTTTAGAAAAAAAATTAAAAGATGCAGCTCTATCAAGTGTTTTAATTGATCGTACAAAGGATAAAACGGAAATTACTATCAATACAGCTAAACCTGGTGTAGTAATCGGGCATGGTGGTGAAGAGATAGAAAAATTAAAAAAAGAACTAGCTAAACTTGTAAATGAGAATATTAATATTTCTATTAAAGAAATTAAAAATCCAGATATGGATGCAGCACTTGTTGCTGAAAATATTGCACATCAAATTGAAAATAGAGTATCTTTTCGAATCGCACAAAAAAGAGCAATTCGTAATACTTTAAAAGCAGGAGCAAAGGGAATTAAAACTGCTGTTTCTGGTAGACTTGGTGGTGCTGATATGGCTAGAACTGAAGGATATGCAGAAGGAAATATTCCACTTCATACTTTCCGTGCAGATATTGATTATGCACATAAAGAAGCAAATACAACTTATGGAAAAATCGGTGTAAAAGTATGGATTTATAAAGGAGAAATCCTTCCTGAAAAAAAAGATAAGGGAGGCGTGAAAGATGGCAGTCATACCAAAAAGAACTAAATATCGTAGACCACATCGTTTACGCTACGATGGAAAAGCAAAAGGAAATACAGAATTACATTTTGGAAGTTATGGACTACAAGCTTTAGAGGGAGCTTGGATTACACAAAATCAAATTGAAGCTGCACGTGTTGCTATGACTCGTTATATGAAACGTGGTGGAAAAGTATGGATTAATATTTTCCCACATTTATCTTTAACAAAAATACCTTTAGAAACTCGTATGGGTAAAGGTAAAGGTCAACCTGAAAAATGGGTTGCAGTTGTTAAAAAAGGAAAAATCATGTTTGAAATTGATGGTGTTTCTGAGAGTATTGCTAGAGAGGCTTTACGTCTTGCTATGCATAAACTTCCTATCAGATGTAAATTTGTAATGAAAGAAAGTGGTGATGGAAGTGAAAACTAAGGAACTTAGAGAACTTACTACTGAAGATTTAAAAGTGAAAGTAAGCGAGGCAAAAGAAGAATTATTTAACTTACGTATGAGCCAAGCTTCAGGTAACCTTGAAAAACCATCACGTATTAGAGAACTTAGAAAATTAGTAGCGAGAATAAAAACAATTTTAAAAGAACGCGAAAAAGAAAGTGTGTAAGGAGGATTTATGGAAAAGAAAGCTAGAGAACTCATTGGGAAAGTAATTAGTGATAAAGAAGATAAAACAATTAAAGTACTAGTGGAAACTTATAAAGTAGATCCACTTTACAAAAAACGTGTGAAATATTCTAAAAAATACACAGCACATGATGAAAAGAATGTTGCAAAAACTGGAGACATTGTACGTATAGCTGAAACAAGACCTATTTCGAAATTAAAGAGATATCGTTTAGTTGAAGTTGTCGAAGAAGCAATCATTCTATAAATTGTTAAGGAGGATTAATTATGATTCAACAAGAAAGCCGTTTAAAAGTTGCTGACAATTCTGGTGCTCGTGAAATATCTGTTATTAGAGTATTGGGTGGAAGCAAGGTTAAAACTGGAAATATTGGAGATATTGTTGTTGCAACTGTAAAAAAAGCAACTCCAAATGGAATTGTAGGAAAAGGGAAAGTTGTAAGAGCTGTCGTAGTTAGAACAAAGCAAGGCTTAAGAAGAGAGGACGGATCTTATATCAAATTTGATGATAATGCTTGTGTTATTATTAAATCTCGTGATGATAAGACTCCTATTGGTACTCGTGTTTTTGGGCCAGTTGCTCGTGAACTACGTGATAAAGATTTTATGAAAATTGTATCACTTGCTAAAGAAGTGTTATAGTTTGGAGGGATAGACATGAAACTTAAAAAAGGAGATAAAGTCGTTGTCATTGCCGGAAAAGATAAAGGAAAAGAAGGTACCATAACAGATATTCTTCGCAAGGAAGATAGAGTTGTTGTAGAAGGCGTTAATATTGTTAAAAAACATATTAAAGGAAATGGACAAATGGCTGGAAGCATCGAAGAAAGAGAAAATCCAATTCATGTATCAAATGTTATGATTGTGGATCCAAAAACAGGAAAAAGATCAAGAATTGGACACAAAATAGAAAAAGATAAAAAAACAAGAATAGCGAAAAAATCAGACGCAAAACTTGATAAATAGAAGGAGGGATACTCATGAAAAACCGCCTAAAAGAAAAATATGATAAATCAATCGTTTCCGATTTGATGGGAAAATATAAATATAAAAGCGTTATGGAAGTTCCTAAATTAGAAAAAATTGTTGTAAATATAGGTGCTGGGGATGCAAGTGCAAATAGTAAACTTCTAGAAGCTGCTATGCATGATTTAGAGGCAATTACTGGTCAAAAACCAGTTGCAACTAAAGCAAAAAAAGCAATTGCTGGTTTTAAATTAAGACAAGGGCAAGCAATTGGTTGTAAGGTAACTTTAAGAGGGGATAATATGTATAACTTCTTAGATAAGCTTATTAGTATTACACTTCCACGTGTAAGAGATTTTAGAGGTATTTCTAATAAATCATTTGATGGAAGAGGAAATTATACATTAGGACTTACAGAGCAACTTATCTTTTCAGAAATAAATTATGATGATGTTGTAAAAGTACGTGGAATGGATATCGTTTTTGTAACAACAGCAAAGACAAATGAAGAAGCACATGATCTTTTAAAGGGTTTCGGTTTGCCTTTTAAAAATTAGCTCTAAAATAAGGAGGAAATTATGGCTAAAACAAGCATGAAGGTAAAAGCTAGTAGAAAACCTAAATTCAATGTACGTGCATATACTCGCTGCAATCGTTGTGGTCGTCCACATGCTGTACTTAAAAAATATGGAATTTGCCGTATTTGTTTTAGAGAACTAGCTTATAAAGGACAAATACCAGGCGTGAAGAAATCAAGCTGGTAAAAAGAAGGGAGGACTAATTATGGCAGTTGTGTCAGATCCAATCGCAGATATGCTTACAAGAATTCGTAATGCAAACGGGATGCGATATACAGAAGTTGAAGTACCCGCTTCAAATATTAAGAAAGAAATCGCTAGAATCTTAAAAAATGAAGGTTTTATCGTAGATTATAAAGAAGAAAAAAATGATACACAAGGAAAAATAATATTAACTTTAAAATATGGAGAAAAGAAAGAAAGAGTAATTACTGGTCTTAAAAGAATTTCTAAACCAGGATTACGTGTATATGCAAAAGCTGAAGATATACCTAGAGTTTTAAATGGACTTGGTATTGCTATTATTTCTACTTCAAAAGGAATTATGACTGATAAAGAAGCTAGAAAAGCAAACTTAGGTGGAGAAGTGCTTGCATATATTTGGTAGAAAGGATGAAATAACATGAGTAGAATTGGTGATAGAATCCTTACAGTACCTGAAAATGTTACTGTAAATGTAAATAATGATGTTGTTTCAGTTAAAGGTCCAAAAGGAGAACTTTCTACTGAAATAGCAAAAGGTCTTTCTGTTACTGTACAAGATGGTAATCTTACTGTTTCGAGAAAAAATGATGCCATTAAAAAATTTCATGGTACTGCAAATGCAAATATAGCAAATATGATTAAAGGTGTAACAGAAGGTTTTACTAAAAAACTAGAAGCTTTTGGTGTAGGGTATCGTTTCACACTAAAAGGTAGCACGCTAGTTGTAAATGATGGAAAATCACATACAGATGAAGTAGAAATACCATCTGATTTAAAAGTAGAAGTTCCAAGTACTACAGAAGTAATTATTTCAGGAATTGATAAATGTAGAGTAGGAAATTTTGCAGCTGACATTCGTGCACTTAGAGCACCTGAACCTTATAAGGGAAAAGGTATTCATTATAAAGATGAACAAATCCGTCGTAAAGAAGGAAAAAAGGCATCTAAATAATTAAAGTAAAGGAGAATTTACTATGATAAAAAAAGTGGTTCGTAATGATGTGCGCAAAGCTAGACATGCAAGAGTAAGAAATAAAGTAGAAGGAACTACTCTTATTCCAAGACTCAATGTGTTTAGATCAAATAGTAATATTTTTGCGCAAATTATTGATGACGAAAAAAAAGTAACTTTAGTTAGTGCTTCTTCCATTGATAAGGAACTTAAAATAACAAATGGTGGAAATGTGGAAGCTGCTAGTAAAGTTGGAGAGCTTCTTGCAAAAAGAGCAAAAAAAGCCAAAATAACAAAAGTAGTATTTGATAGAGGTGGATATCTTTATCATGGACGTGTAAAGGCTCTTGCAGAGGCTGCACGTGAAAATGGATTAGAATTCTAAAGGAGGGAATTATAGTGGAAAAAAGAAGAAGAGAACCACGCCCAAAACAATTTGAAGAAGAAGTAATCAATATTGGTAGAGTTACAAAAGTAACAAAAGGTGGTCGCAATTTCCGTTTCTCTGCTACCGTTGTAGTTGGAGATAGAAAAGGTAGAGTGGGTCTTGGTACAGGAAAAGCAAATGAAGTTCCAGATGCTATTAAAAAAGCTGTACAAGCCGCTACAAAAAATGTTATCCATGTATCCATTGTAGATGGAACAATCCCACATGAAGCTATTGGTGTAAGAGGTGCATCACGCGTCTTATTAAAACCTGCTTCAAAAGGTACTGGTGTAAAAGCTGGAGGTCCTGTTCGTTCTGTACTTGAAATGGCTGGTGTAAGTGACATATTATCAAAAAGTTTAGGTTCGAATACTAAGATCAATATGGCTTATGCAACATTAGAAGCTCTAAAATCACAAAAAACAGCATCTGAAGTAGCTCGTCTTAGAGGAAAAAAAGTAGAGGAGATTTTATAAATGAAATTACATGAATTAAAATCTGCTGAAGGATCTAGAAAAAGAAGAAAAATTGTAGGACGTGGTCCTGGTAGTAATTGGGGAAAAACAGCTGGAAGTGGTGAAAATGGTCAAAAATCAAGAAGCGGTTATAGTCGTAAAACTGGTTTTGAAGGTGGCCAATTACCTTTATATAGAAGACTTCCTAAAAGAGGTTTTACAAATGCTAGATTCAGAAAAGAGTATGTTGTTATTAATTTAAGTGATTTAAATAAATTTGAAGATGGAGCTTTGATTACACCAGAAATATTAAAAGAAATGGGACTTGTTAAAAATGGAAAAGATGGGATTAAAATTCTAGGAAATGGAAAATTGGAAAAGAAATTAACTGTAAAAGCACATAAATTTTCAAGTGCTAGTAAAGAACAAATAGAAAAATTAGGTGGAAAAGTAGAGGTGATCTAATATGTTTGCCAAACTTAAATTATTGACAAGTGCAAAAAATAAAGATTTAAGAAAAAAACTATACTTTACTTTTCTTTGCCTATTTGTATTTAAACTAGGAACATCGATTATTGTTCCTGGAATTGATGCAAGTGCACTTGGGAAAAATTTAGGATTTTTTGATTTAGTAAATGCTATGGGTGGTGGTGCTATGGAGAAATTCTCTATTCTATCACTTGGTGTTATTCCTTATATCACTGCTTCTATTGTTACACAACTTTTATCACAACTTGAGATTGTTCCGTATTTGTCAGAACTAACAAAACAAGGTGGTGTAGGAAGGGCAAAACTAAATCAAATTACTCGTGTACTTGGTATTGTTTTAGCATTTATACAGGGATATATGTTATCGTTCTCATTTATTCCAGATGGAACGATTATGGATTATATGCGATTTTCTGTAGTACTTACTGCAGGAACTTGTTTCCTACTTTGGATAGGAGATCAGATTACAGCAAAAGGAATTGGAAATGGAATATCTTTAATTATTATGGCTGGAATTATCGCAACACTTCCTAATATGTTTAAAGATGCATATCATGCACTTGTAGTAGCAGGTGATTTACAGGTAACTTTATTTGGTATTACAAAGTTTCTCTTATTTGTTTTTCTTTATTTAGCTATTGTTTTAGCTGTTGTATATGAGGAGACAGCTGAGAGAAGAATACCTGTACAATATGCTAATAAAACCAATAGTACCTATGGTGCTAATAACAATTATATGCCGTTTAAACTCAATTCTGCTGGTGTTGTTCCTGTTATATTTGCATCTGCTCTTATTTCTGTACCAGGAATTATAGCTGCATTTGTGAAAAAAGAAGGATTTAGTTTGTTTGTAAGTAAATATCTTACACTTACAACGCCAATAGGATTTACTTTATATATCATTTTGATTTTTGTATTTTCTCTTGTTTATACATTTATGCAAATAAAACCAAAAGAACTTGCAGAAAATTTAAATAAAAATGGTGGATTTATTCCTGGTATTCGTCCAGGAGAAGATACTATTTTGTATATTACAAAAGTTTTAAAAAGACTTTCTGCAGTAGGTGCTGTTTTTTTAGCAGTTATTGCTTCTCTTCCTATCCTTTTTGGTGCTATTTCTAAATTGCCAACTAGTATTCAAATTGGTGGAACAGGACTACTTATTGTAGTAGGAGTAGCGCTTGAAACGTATAAACAACTAGAAAGTAAACTTGTTACAGGGGAGTATAAAAGAGAGAGAAGAAGAAGATAGATGAAAAATATCATTTTGATAGCTCCCCCTGCTGCTGGAAAAGGAACACAGGCAAAACTTATTCATGATTTTTATCAAATTCCTCATATTTCTTTAGGAGATATTATGAGACATGCGAGAGATGATTCTACAGAAATAGGCAGAACAATTATTAAATGTCAGGATCAAAGAATGCTTGTCCCTCTTCCAATTACACTTGAACTTATTCAAGAAAGAATTGAAAGAGATGATTGTAAGAATGGGTATGTTTTAGATGGTTTTCCTAGAACAGTAGAACAAGCAAATTTTTATGAAAAAATGCTTGCAGAGATGGGAAAAGAAATAGGACATGTAATCTTTTTGGATATTGATAAAGAACTTGCTTTAAAAAGGACACTTGGTAGACTTGTTTGTCAAAATTGTGGTCAAAATTATAATCTTTATTTTAAAAATATGCTTCCTAAAGTAGAAGGAATTTGTGATTGTTGTCATCATACTTTATCAAAACGAACAGATGACAATGAAGAAACTTTTTTTAAGGGGTTTCAAACTTATATGGATAATACAGCAGATTTGATAGATTATTACGAAAAAAAGAATATTTTAAGTAGAATTAAAATATTGGAAAATGAAACGCCTGAAGAGCTTTTTAATAAAATAAGGGAAATTTTACATGATTAGCATCAAATCTCCAAGAGAAATTGACTTTTTAAGACAAGCAGGAGAAATTACTGGGAAAACACATATTTATTTACAAAAATTTATTAAGCCTGGTATTTCAACAGAAAAACTGGATGCACTTGCTTATGCATTTATTATAAGTGAAGGGGCTACGCCATCTTTTCTAAATTATGATGGTTTTCCTGGATCTATATGTGTTTCTATTAATGATGAAGTAGTACATGGTATTCCTTCTTCTCGTATATTAAAAGAAGGAGATATTGTTTCTATTGATATAGGCGCATGTTATCATGGGTATCATGGGGATTCTGCTTGGACATATCCTGTTGGAAAAGTAAGTAAGGAAAAAGAAATGTTACTTTATCATACTGAAAAATCACTATGGGAAGGTCTTTCACAGATAAAAGAAGGTGCCTATATTGGTGATATTGGCAATGCTGTGGAAAGTTATGCTGTAGAACATGGACTTAGTGTTGTAAAAGAACTAGTAGGTCATGGTGTAGGAAGTAATATACATGAAGAACCCGATGTTCCTAATTATGGGAGAAAGGGTATGGGTATTAAACTAAAAAAGGGTATGGTGATTGCTGTAGAACCTATGCTTAATTTGGGGACAGCAGATGTATGTATTCTTGAAGATGGATGGACTATTGTTACAGAAGATGAAAGAGAGTCTGCTCATTTTGAACATACTGTTCTTGTAACAGAAAATGGTTATGAAGTTTTGACGAAGAGGTGAAGAAATGGCTAAAGAAGATATTATTGAGGTAGAGGGAAAAGTATTAGAAGTTTTGCCAGGTGGTAAATTTAAGGTAGAACTTGTTAATAAACATATTATAACAGCCCATGTTTCTGGTAAAATCCGAATGCACTACATTCGCATTTTACCAGGCGATACTGTTACAGTCGAATTACCGACTTGTGATTTAACACAGGGGCGTATAACCTATAGAAAGTAGGGGAGGAAATTATGAAGGTAAAATCATCAGTAAAACCAATCTGTTCAGATTGTAAAGTAATTAGAAGAAAAGGGTCTGTGCGAGTAATTTGCAAAAACCCTAAACATAAACAAAGACAAGGTTAAAAGGAGGCGTAATATGGCACGTATTAAAGGTGTAGATATACCAAATAACAAAAGAAGTGTAATTGCACTTACTTATATTTATGGTATTGGTAAAAGTCTTTCAAATACAATTTTGAAAGATGCTAAAATTGATCCTAATAAAAAAGCAGGGGATCTTACAAACGATGAATTAGTTGCTATTCGTAATGAAGTGGATAAATATCCAACAGAAGGTGACTTACGTCGTGAAATAAATATGAATATTAAAAATAAAATGGAAATTCATTGTTATGAAGGTGACAGACATAGAAAAGGTTTACCTGTAAGAGGTCAAAGAACAAGTAGAAATGCTAGAACTCGTAAGGGTAAAGGAAAAACTGTAGCAAATAAGAAAAAATAATACATAAAAAAGGAGGTTAAATCATGGCTTATAAAGCTAGAAAACGTAAAGTAAAAAAGAATGTGCCTGAGGGTAAAGCTTTTATTCATTCCACTTTTAATAATACTATTGTTACAATTAGTGATAAAGATGGAAATGCTATTAGTTGGGCATCAGCAGGTACTCTTGGATTTAAAGGTAGTAAAAAATCAACTCCATATGCTGCTGGTATGGCTGCAGAGGCTGCAGGAAGAGCTGCTTTTGATATGGGTATGAAAAAAGTAGAAGTATTTGTAAAAGGTTTAGGTTCTGGTCGTGAGACTGCTATTCGTTCTTTACAAACTGCAGGACTTGAAATTTTATCAATTCAAGATGTAACACCTATTCCACACAATGGGTGTCGTCCACCAAAACGTCCTCGTGGATAATTTAGAAAAGGAGTGATGATGCATGTTAAATTTTGAAAAACCAGCATATAAAATAACGGATTATGTGGAAAAAAATAATTATGGTAGATTTGAATTAGAGCCTTTAGAAAGAGGTTTTGGTAGAACAATAGGTCACGCACTTAGAAGAATTATGCTTTCTAATATGCCAGGTGCTGCTATTGTTGCTGTAAAAATAGATGGTGTTATGCATGAGTTTCAAACCATAGATGGTGTCTATGAAGATGTAACAGCTATTATTTTGAATTTAAAAAATATTGTTGTGAAAAATCTTACAGAAGAGAATCAAATTCTTAAACTTTCTGTATCTGAAGAACGTGTAGTAACAGCAGCTGATATTGAAGCAAATCCAAATGTTGAAATTATGAATCCGGATCAGATCATTGCAACTTTATCTAAGGGAGGACGCCTTGATATGGAACTTATTGTTTCTAATGGTCGAGGATATGTTCCTTCTAATGAAAATAAAAAGATATTAGAGAATGAAAAAATTGGTTTTATTCCAATAGATGCTATTTACTCACCAATTGAGAGAATTAGCTATGAGGTGGAAAGTGCCCGTGTTGGACAAGATGCTGGATATGATAAACTTATTATGGATATCTATACCAATGGTTCTCTTCGTCCAGAGGAAGCTATGGCACTTGGTGCTAAGATTCTTATTGAACATTTGAATATTATTACCAATTTAAGTGATATTGCTGATAAAACAGGTATTATGAATGCTAAACAAGAAGATAATAAACTTAAAAAATTAGAAACACCAATTGATGAACTTGATTTTTCAGTAAGAGCTTATAATTGTTTAAAACGAGCTAATATTAATACACTTGGTGATTTAACAGAAAAATCAGAATTAGAAATGATGAAAATACGTAATTTAGGTAAAAAATCTTTGAAAGAAGTTATTGATAAAATTAAAGATATGGGCCTTAGATTCCGTGAAGATGATTAATAGGTAGGAGGAAAATTATGTACAGAAAATTAGGACGTACTAATAAACATAGAAAAAGCATGCTAGCTAATCTTACTAAAGACCTAATTATGAATGAGCGTATTGAAACAACAGAAACAAGAGCGAAAGAAGTTCGTAAATTTGTTGATAAAATGATTACTTATGGAAAAAATGGTTCATTAGTAGCTAGAAGAAAAGCACTTGCTTTTATGCATAATGATAAAGAGGTAGTTAAAAAAGTATTTGATGTTTTGGCTCCTCGTTATAAAGCTAGAAATGGTGGATATACAAGAATTTTAAAATTAACTGAAAGAAGAGGAGACGACGCTTTAATGGTTATTTTGGAATTGGTAGAAGAAGATGCAAAATAGCATCTTTTTTTATAGATATTTTTGTAAAAAAAGATTGTATTTATAAAATCATTACTTTCGATTTTAAAGAAATATATAATGGTTATAGTGTAAAAGTATATTATTATTGCTTTCATTAGGAAATTTATTTAATTAGATAACGATTGTTATCTTTTTTGCTATAATGTATATGGTGATAATATGAAGGCACTTATAACTGGAGCTTCTTCTGGTATTGGGAGAGATATTGCAATAGAACTTAGTAAAAAGGGATATGATTTAATTTTGGTTTCTCGTGATTTACAAGAATTATATAATTTGAAAAAGGAAATTTCTACAAAGGTGATGATATTATCTTTTGATTTATCTACTATAGAAAATTGTTATATATTATATGAAAAAGTAAAAAAAGAAGATATATCTGTTTTGGTTAATAATGCAGGATTTGGATTATGTGGAGATTTTGCAGAATTGAATTTAGAGGAAGAACTGAATATGATAGATCTTAATATAAAAGCTGTTCATATTTTAACAAAGCTTTTTTATAAAGATTTTATAGAGAAAAATAAGGGTTATATTTTAAATGTAGCTTCTTCAGCTGGTTTTGTAGCAGGCCCTCTTATGAATACTTATTATGCTACCAAAGCATATGTTTTACATTTGACAGAAGCGTTATATGAAGAAAATAGACGAAATAAAAAGAATATAGTTATTAGTGTTTTGTGTCCAGGACCTGTTGCTACAAATTTTAATAAAAGAGCTAGTGTTACTTTTTCTATTCCACCTTTATCTAGTTCTTTTGTTGCTAAGTATGCTATTGAAAAAATGTTTCAAAGGAAACTGCTTATTATTCCATCTTTTAAAATGAAATTTACTTATTTTATACAAAAAATAATTCCTATAAAATTACTTATGAGAATTACATATAAAATCCAAAAAAACAAACTTTTGTAGTTATAAAATAAAATTTGTTTCGATATTGGATTGCAGGTTTATTTATTTTATACTATAATATATTACTATGGTGGTTGTATATGAAGGAAATCATTATAAAAGACTTGTCTTTTTCTTATAAAAATAAAAAGGTATTTTCTAAAGTAAATTTGGCTATTGATGATGGAGCTTTTGTTCATATTTTGGGTCCTAGTGGTTCAGGGAAATCCACATTTGCTAAAATTTTAGTGGGAATTTTACCTTTTGAAGGCTATATTTGTTTAAATAGGACTGTACTTAATAAAAAAAATATGGCTTCTTTACATAGAAGAGTTGCTTATGTTTCTGAGAATTTTTATGAGGATTTTCTTTTTCGAACAGTGTTAGAGGAAATTATTTATACATTGGAAAATATGGGGTATAGAAAATCGGATATTGCTCAACATATTTCGTCTATTGTTTCTTTGTTTCATTTTGAGCAAGACTTAAATAAAAATTCGAATGATTTGACACTGAGTAAAAAAGCTATGGTTAAATTGGCATCTGTACTTATTTGTTGTCCTAAAATTTTAATTCTTGATTCTCTTTTTTCTTATATGGATTTTGATGATAAAAAAAGGGCTGTTCGTATTTTGAAAAAATATAATAAAGATAAAAAGCTTATTATTCTTCATATTACTAATAATGTTGAAGATATCTTATTAGGAACAGATGTTCTTTTGCTTTATCATGAATCTTGTTTATTTTATTGTAAGAAAGATGAAATATATGATCATGAAAAAGAGTTTCATAGTGCTAATGTTTCTCTTCCATTTATGGTGTCTCTTTCAAAAAAGTTATCTTATTATTCTTTAGTTCAATCTTCTATTTTAAATCAAAAGGAAATGGTGAATGTTTTGTGGAAGTAAAATTAGAAAATGTTTCTTTTTCTTATCATAAGAAAAATTTTATTAAGGGTGCAGATATAGTATGTAAAAAGGGAGAAATTACTACTTTTCTAGGAGATAGTACTAGTCCTATTGAAACTATTTTTTCTCTTGTTGCTGGAGCTATTTCCCCTACTATGGGAGAGATTTTTTGGAATGGGAAACCATTTGGTAAAAAAGGTAAATTAAAAATTGGGTATAGGAGTAAAAATTTAGATGCATATTTATTTGCGCAAACAGTAAATGAGGAACTTTCCCTTCCTTTGCTTCTTTATAAAGGTGATAAGGAAGAGAAGAAAAAAGCTATTTTAGAAAGCGTTTTTTTGGATGATTCTTATTTGGATAGGGAAATTGCTTCTTTAAGTAAGGGTGAGAAAGTGAAGGTAGCTTTTGCGTCTTTCCTTTTGGAAGATAATGATATACTTCTTATGGAGGATCCTTTCTTTTTCTTTTCTGATATGGATAAGAAAGATATGGCTAGACTTCTTATTCATATTAAGAAAAAAAAGATTGTTTTGTTTGGAACGAGTGATACTACTTTTGCACAAATTTTATCAGATTTTATCTATGTGACTTCCAAAAATAAAGTTTTAAGTGGTGGAATCCCTTCTATGATACTTACAGATAGAAAGCTTTTAGAAAGGGCAAGGCTTTCTATGCCTCCTATTTTAGAATTTATGGATATAGTGAAAAAAGAAAAAAATATAAAAATGATGTATAGAAGTGAAATTAATGATTTAATAAAGGATATTTATCGATATGTTTCATAAAGATTTTTTTAAATGTTCTTTTTTCTATCAATTTCATCCTATTGCTAAAGTTATATTTACTTTTTTACTTTTTATTTCTATTTTACTTCTAAAGGATTTTTCTTATTTTCTCTTATTTTTCATTTTTCTATTTTCATTGTTTTTGATTTCTAAAGTTTCTATTTCTTCTTTTTTACGGATTTTTGTATTTTTAATTATTTTTTCCTGTATTTTTGCTTTTTTAGGAAGATTGGATATTTTTCATTTTACTTCTATTTTCTTAAAAATATATTTTGTATTTTTAACTCTTTCATTTTTAGTACTTACTACTTCTACTTCTGATTTATATTATGCTTTTGGGAAATTATTACTTCCTTTAGATAGATTTTCTATTGATGTTTCTCTTCTTTCTTATCATATAGTTTTATCCTGCATGTTTTTTAGAATTTTAATGGAAGAAAATAAAAGAATTCAAACATTATTTAAAAAAAGAAATATTGTTGTTACAAAGTTTGAAACGTTTTCTTTTCTATTGAAATTGTATTTTCAGCAGCTTTGGAAAAATAGTAAAAAACGTTTACAAAAAGAAAAAATGAATATGAAAATTCGTGGTTTTTCTAGTAAAAATATCAGGACAAATTATAGAATAAATTCTTTATTTGATACCTTGTTTTGTTCTGTTTATGTTATAATAACTATAGTGATACTCATAAAGGAGGCGATTTTATGAGATACTTAATTACTTTTTCTTATGATGGCTCTTCGTTTAGGGGATATCAAAAACAACCTAATCGTAGGACTATTCAAGGAGAGGTGGAAACAGTTCTTGAAAATATTAATGATAATAAAAAGGTAGATATTGTAGCTTCAGGTAGAACAGATGCTGGGGTACATGCTTTAAATCAAAAAGCACATTTTGACTTAGATATTAAAATCACTGAAGATAAATTAAAAAAAGCAATGAATAGTATGCTTCCTGATGATGTTTATGTAAAAAGAGTGGAAATTGTTCCGAATGATTTTCATGCACGATATGATGTATCTTGTAAGGAATATGTCTATAAAATAAATTTGGGGGAATATGATCCTATTTCTAAGGATTATGTACTTCAATATAATAAAAAATTAGATGTGGTAGAGATAGAAAGAGCTTTAAAATATATTGAAGGTACACATGATTTTAAATCATTTACCAAAGCAGATGATGAGAAAGATAATTATGTTAGAACTATTTTTTCTGCTAATTTAACTCGTGATATTAAAAATGTAAATTTTTTAACTTTTACTTTTTTAGGAACTGGTTTTATGCGTTATATGGTTCGTAATTTGGTAGGGACTCTTATTGAAATTGGAGAAGGAAAAATGAAGAGTGAGGAAATATTTACTATTTTTTCTAAAAAAGATAGAAAAGCTGCTGGTAAGACAGCTGCTCCCAATGGTTTATATTTAAAGGATGTCTTTTATCGATAATGCGTAAGTTTTTTCATTTTTTAGTTTTTCTTTTTCTTATTTTTCTCTTTTTTCAATGTTTTGTTATATTTTTAAGTAAAGAACATCATATAAAATATCAAATTGTGAAAGGAAAAAAGAATTTCCTTATTGAAGAAAGTTATCAAATTGTGGAAGGAAAAGATCGTTATCACTTTGTAGTGAATGAGGATTATGTTTTTGATACGTTTGTTCCTCTCCATAAAATTTCTAGGCTTATTGTAGATATTTTATATTATGAAGATAATAATTATACATGTATTTATCCTATTTTTCGTACTAAAAAAATAAAAATGGATGTTTTATGTAAAAAAGATTCTCTTTTTTCTTATCACATAATAAAAGGTCAAAATAAGAAATTAGATGCTTTTGTTTCTTCTATTCCTCATTATGATGCTCGTTTATTTGAAGATAACTCTACGCAAAAGAAAAATGAATTTGTTACCGTTTATTCTGATAATGTTTTAGAAAATCATTTTATTGCTCTTCAAAATTATAAAGGAATTTATCATATTTCTAAAAAGGATATTATTCAAAAAAATAAGTATTATACACATGATATATATGAACCTAAGCTTTCTATTTCACATGATAAATACTTTGTATCTGCACTTTATAAAGGTGAGGATACTTTTGATGAACTTGTAATTATTTATCTTGATAAAAATGTAAAGAAAGTAATGAAAGTGCCTGATACTTCTATTTCTTCTTCTTTTCATTTGATAAATAATCAAATATACTTAGAAGATAAAAGCAATGATACCATTTATTTGATTCTTCCTTCTAAAAAAACATATAGAAAAGTAAGTTCTATTCCTAAAACTTCTTCTACTTTTTTTCAAAATAAAAACTATGATAAAATTGAGGAATCTTCTTATTATTACTATCTTTATAAAACGGTTGGGAATAAGATAAAAGTAAGTCGTGTTTTTAAAGAAAATAATGGAATTGTTATGGATTTATTTACTGTAGATTCTATAGATAAAGTAAAGTATTATGATGAATTTATATATTTTATATCTGATGATACATTATATTATTATAGTGATAGTACTGGGCTTAAGAAACTTCTTGTTTATGAGGAATTGCATTTTAATAAATCTTTATCTTATTTTGTATATAAAAAACATTAGAAGCAAAATCTAATGTTTTTTATCTTTTTCTTATATGATGATCTTTTAAGCTTTTTTGTTCCATTTCCTTTAAAATGTTGGGATCTAAAATATTTATTTCTACTAATCGTATAATATATTCTATCATACTTTTTGATATTTGGTATTGATGGAATAGATTTTGTAATTTTGAGTGTTTTGACATTGTAGCTGCTTGGGTTATTATACTTTGTTCAAATGATTCTGCTATTCCATCATAAAAATTAGGAATGGTATCTCTTAATTTTTGTATTTCAATCATTAAAATCATTACTTGTAAATGATTTAAACTTATATAATTTTTTTTCATTTAATCACCTATTTATGTTTGTATACTTTTTTTATTCCTATAATAATTTGATTTGGAAAGGCAAAAAGTAATCTTCTAAACATATATGATTTTTGCATAATTACCTTTTTTACGCGTTCACTAATTTCTCCAGTATAATCTTTTTGGACAGATTCAATAGTGTGTTTGAATTTTACAATAATATTGAAAGATACGATACAATCAATTATAAAGATAATAAAAAGTAATATTATTATGGGATAAAAGATAATAGGTGGTATATTTTTTAAAATATAATATAGAAATGGATATAAGATATCTAGAAATAAAAGTGCACCTACTCCAAAGAGTACAGAATTTAAAAGGCAAACTCTTCCATTTAGGTTAAAAGGTAGATGGGAATAATCCCACCATCTTGCTCTAAATATTTTTTCCATTATGTAACTTGTAATATATTCTAGTGTAGTTGCGATTAATACACTCATTATAAATAGTGCAAAGATGTCATTTTTATATTTTTGAAGTGTAAATAATATAAATAGTGCACCTATTCCATAGATAGGGCAATAGGGGCCTAATAGAAATCCTCTGTTGGTAATTTCTCTTTTTTCAATAAATGTATAAACGATTTCTACAATCCAACCTATAAAGGAAACGATAATAAAAAGAAAGAAAATTGTGAAAAAAAATTCTATATTCATATTTACACCTAACTTACTTTTATCATTGTACATGTTTTCTTTTGTTTTGTCTAGTAATTCTAGTTTTTTAATAAGGAAAGTGTTATAATAAAAAAGGTGATTGTTATGGTAAAAAGAGCAGTCGTTCTCTCTGGTGGTGGTGGAAAAGGTGCCTACCAGATTGGGGTATGGAAAGCTATTCGAAGAATGCACTATAAATATAATATCGTGACAGGAACAAGTGTAGGTGCTTTAAATGGAGCCTATATGGTTCAAAAAGATTACTTTAAGGCTCTTGCTGTTTGGAAAAATATGGATTTTGAGAAGGTTTATGATCATAGTGCTTTAGAAAATGTTACTAAAGAGGGAAAGCAAAAAATAGCTTCTATGTATGCAAAAGGAATTCTTATCGATCATGGTATGAATATTGATAATTTAGAAGAACTTATTGATATTGGTTTAAATGAAAGAAAATTTCGAAAAATGAGAATTGACTATGGACTTGTAACTTTTAATTTGAGTAAATTAAAGCCTGAATTTTTGACAAAGGAAGAAATACCATATGGGAAGCTTAAGGATTATTTGATTGCTTCTGCAACATGTTATCCTGTATTTAAGAAAAAAGAGATTGGGAAAGAAACATTTGTAGATGGGGGACTTTATGATAATTTACCTATTAATTTGGCTTTGGATTTAGGTGCAGAAGAAATTATTGCAGTGGATTTAAAAGCTGTAGGTTTGAAACAAAAAATAAAAGAGAGTGATGCTAAAATACATATTATTTCTCCTCGTAATAAACTGGGTTCCTTTTTGGTTTTTGATAAAGATGAATCGAGAAGGGCTATGGCACTTGGATATAATGATACAATGAAGACTTTTTCTTATTATGATGGTGATAAATTTACTTTTAAAAAAGATCATTTATTTAAGAATTATAATCGTTATGAAAGAGATTTTATTTCTAGTATAAAGCATATTTTTGCTTCTACTAAGGATAAAAGGTTGTTGGATAAAATACTTGCTATATCTGCTTTTAATAAACTTTTCAAAGGTAATACAGAAAAAGAAAATAGAAAACTTATAAATAAGACAATTGAATATTTAGGACAAAAGTTTGAACTTTCTGAAGAAGAAATTTATGATATTCGTGTTTATAATAAAATACTTCTAGGGAAACTTATGGAGGAAACGAAAACAGAAGAAGAAATAGATACTATTTTAAAACTTGGAATAAAAGGAAAGGTATTATCTAGTAAAGAGGTTATAAAATATTTATATATAAAAATGGAAAAGGCAAGTGGCAATAATAAAATCAAAAATGAATTATGTGCTTTGGCTACTGTTTTTTCAAAGGATTTTTTGGCAGCTCTTTATTTATATACAATAACAGATTAGGAGGAATATTGTGAAAAAAGTAATATTAACTGGGGATAGACCTACTGGAAATCTTCATATTGGGCATTATTTTGGTTCTTTAAAGCAAAGGGTAGAAATGCAATATGATTATGAAACTTATATCATTATTGCTGATATGCAGGCACTTACAGATAATGCTGATAATCCAGAAAAGGTGCGTAAGCATGTAAGAGAACTTGCTATTGATTATTTGTCTGTTGGAATAGATCCTAAATATTCTCATATTTTTATACAGTCTATGATTCCTGAACTTGCAATTCTTACTGTGCTATTTTCTAATTTAGTTACAGTTTCTAGGCTTTTTCGAAATCCAACTACAAAGGCTGAGGTAAGTACTAAAAAGGAAATTTTTGGGAATGATGGCGAAAGTATTACATATGGTTTTTTAGGGTACCCTGTTAGTCAAGCTGCTGATTTAACTGCTTTTGATTGTGAAGTTTGTCCTGTTGGGGAGGATCAGGTTCCTCATATAGAACAAACTAGGGAAATTGTTCGTAAATTTAATCATATTTATGGTGAAACTTTAAAAGAACCCGAAGCAATTTTAAGTAAAACACCTAGAATAAAGGGATTAGATGGAAATGAAAAAATGGGGAAAAGTTTAGGAAATGCCATTTTCTTAAATGATTCTGATGAGGTTATTTCTAAAAAAATCATGGGGGCTGTTACCGATACAAATAAAATTAGAAAGGATGATCCTGCTAATCCTGAAGTATGTATGGTATATTATTATCATAAACTACTTAAAAATGATAATTTGGAAGTGGTTTGTACAGAATGTAAGACTGGAAAGCGTGGTTGTGTGGCTTGTAAAAAAGAACTTATTTTAAAAATGCAAGATTTTTTAAAGCCTATTCGTGAAAAGAGAGCTTATTATGAAGCACATTTAGAAGAAGTAGATGCAATTTTAAAAGAGGGAACAAATGTTTCGAGAGCAAAGGCAGAAGAAGTTATGAATAGAGTGCGAAATCATATGGGGCTTGATTATTTTGAATCACATTAAATTTTAGGAGATATAAAATGGTTTTCATTCATTTCCTACTTATTTTAAAATAGGCTTGATAGATGGAGATAATGCTTTTTAAATCAGTATAAGATTATCCTATGTTGAAGACAGAAGTTATTCATTTTGTATCTGTTGCTAGAAAATATTGTTTATTCTAACATTTTGTGTTATGATATTTAGGAGGAGGAGTGTATTATGATTAAGAAAAAGGAAATTGTAACTTGTATTATTCTTACCATTATTACTTGTGGTATTTATGGTATTGTTTGGTTTGTCAATTTAACAGATGATGCTGCAAAAGTAAGTGAAGATACAGATGCTACTTCTGGTGGAATGGCTTTTTTACTTACACTTGTAACTTGTGGTATTTATTCTTATTTTTGGTCTTATCAAATGGGAAAAAGAATTTACAATGCTAAAATGAAAGCAGGTCTTACTGCTAACGATAATTCTGTATTATATCTTGTTCTAAACTTATTTGGTCTTGGAATTGTGAATTATTGTTTAATGCAATCAGATCTAAATGAAATGGCAAAATAAGAATGAAAAAAAGAATATTTAAGTGTTTAAGTATTCTTTTTTTAATCATAATTATATTCCTTGGTTATTTATTTCTCTCTTTAAAATTTCGGTTTTATATTCCTTGTTTGTTTCATTCTTTTACAGGTTTTTATTGTCCTGGATGTGGAATTACAAGATGTATACTTTCTCTTTTATCTGGTGATTTTAAACAAGCTTTTTTTTATAATATGCTTGTATTTATTTATATTCCCTTTTTTCTTATATATTTTTGTTATAAGGTTTATATTTATATACTAAATAAGAGAGATAATATTTTTACAAAAGTTCCTAAATGGTTTCTTTATTTTTTATTATTTATAAC
This sequence comes from uncultured Erysipelotrichaceae bacterium, assembly GCA_951801995.1. Taxonomy (GTDB): domain Bacteria; phylum Bacillota_I; class Bacilli_A; order RF39; family UBA660; genus RUG12867. The sequence continues at coordinate 7,369 of CATOOY010000003.1, read as the reverse complement.
TGTTCTTTTTGGAATACTTAGAAATACTTCTCTTTTTTCCTTTTTGGCGCCTACTAAACTTTAACTATATTCATACTTCTTTGCTCTTTTTCATAAAGTATAATGAGGTGAATATATGAAAAATGTGCTTATGTACTTTTATGGCTTTGAACCCAATGATATTCACCAAACTGGGAAAACATATCGTTTTATAATGGAAGGGAAGACCTACTTATTTTTTCCTGTTTATAGAAACTTAAAAGAAATAGAAGAGTTAGATATGTTAAGTAAGTTGTTTACTTCTTCTATTTCTTTTCATAAAATTATTTTGAATAAGCAGGGTAAAAAAATAACACTTGTTCAAAAGGAAAACTATATTTTATTAGAACTTCGAGATGATTTTCAAGATTCTATTGGTTTTATGGATATTCTTTCTTTTAACAATATTAATATTCAAACGGATTCTTATAAATCCCTTTTTCGAAACGATTGGTATAGTCTTTGGACACAGAAAGTGGATTATTTTGAATATCAGGTAAATCAATTTGGAAAAAAACATCCTATTATTAGAGAAAGTTTTGGATATTTTAGTGGTCTTGCTGAAAATGCTATTCAATATACAAAAAATATTTTTCATAATGATAATTTGTGTTTGTCTCATCACAGAATTCAGGAAAATATGAAAAAATTAGATTTTTATAATCCTTTAAATATTATAATTGACTATAAAGTGAGAGATGTGGCTGAATATTTTAAAGATCGTTTCTTTTATGGGTATTTGCCGTTTGAGGAAGTAGAATATGTTTTGGAGTATCAGTTTAATAAAGAGGATTATATTTCTTTTTTTGCAAGAATGCTTTTTCCGAGTTTCTATTTTGATGTATATGAAGATATTTTGTCTCATCAAAAAGAAGAAAAAGAACTCCTTACTATTATTCATAAAACAGAACAATATGAGGAGTTATTGAGACAAATTTATGCGTATATTTCGACAAAGAATCGGTTTTTAAAGCCAGAATGGTTATGATAATTCTTCTTTTTTTAGATTAATTACTTCTTTTACAGTAGGTACTTCTTCTTTTATGGCTGCTTCTATTCCTTCTTTTAGGGTTAGATCTAGCATGTGACAGTTTGCACATGCTCCCATCATTTGAATATAGACAATATCATTTTCATATTTGATAAATTCTATATTTCCACCATCATTTATAAGAAATGGTCTTAACATATCTATAATTTCTTTGATTTTTTGTTCGTTTGTTTGCTTTTCCAATCTCCATCACCAAGGCTATTATATCGTATTGTTCATTTAAAGTAAATAAAATTTTTCTTTTTCTTTTTCATCTGGCATGTTATAATAATTATGAGGTGTTTTATGAAAAAATATCAAAAAGGTGTTATAGTGCAGGGGATTGTAACAGGAATTACACATTATGGAGTTTTTGTGACTTTTGATGATCTTTATAGTGGTCTTGTGCATATATCAGAACTTTCTTATCATTTTGTAAATAATATAAATGATTTCGTAAATTTAGGGGATACTATTTTTGTAAGAGTATTGGATGTAGATCATGAAACACGTCGTCTTCGTCTAAATGTTAAAGATGTATATCCAGAAATTGGTTTTTCAAAAAACTATAGTAAAATCAAAGAAACTCCACATGGATTTGTTACTCTTTGTTCTCAATTACCTATTTGGATAGAAGAAAGTTTAAAAAAACTAGAAAAAGATGGAATTTCTATTGACAAACTAGAAGTTAAATGATATATTTAATTACGTCGAAGTATTTTTGGGCGATTAGCTCAGTTGGTTAGAGCACCTGCCTTACAAGCAGGGGGTCATAGGTTCGAGTCCTATATCGCCCACCATGTGCCGGAATAGCTCAATTGGTAGAGCAACTGACTTGTAATCAGTAGGTTGTGGGTTCAAGTCCTATTTCCGGCACCACTTTATATTTGGAAGGGTAGCGAAGTGGTCAAACGCGGCAGACTGTAAATCTGTTCCTTCGGGTTCGATGGTTCAAATCCATCTCCTTCCACCACTTATTTGGTTAGATTTATAAGCTGTATATTGCCTCGTAGCCAAGCGGTAAGGCACCACACTTTGACTGTGGCATGCGCTAGTTCGAATCTAGCCGAGGCAGCCATTATGTCCCGTTAGCTCAGCTGGTAGAGCATTTGACTTTTAATCAAAGGGTCACAGATTCGAATTCTGTACGGGACACCATTCTGAAATTTAGAAATTCCTTGTAATTTAAGGGATTTTTTTATTGTATATTTGTTAAAATTCTCCTATCATAGAAACTAGTAAATCTGAATATCTTCTATAAATTCGTATTATATGTTATAATTGAATTGTTATTTATTATATTCTTTATGAAGAAGGTGTTTTTATGAGAAAAAAGATAGATAAATATTATATATATATTATTTTGATAGCTCTTTTTTTTGTTTTTGTTGTAACTCCATCTTCTTTTTTATTTGGTTCAACTATTGATTGGGTATCCCAACATATTGCTTTTCCTGATTATTTTAGAAAATTATTTTATGAAACAGGTAATTTATTTCCCAATTTTGCTTTCTCTATAGGTGGCGGGCAAAATATCTTTCACTTTTCCTATTATGGTTTATTTAATCCTTTTGTTATTTTTTCTTATTTATTTCCTTTTATAGATATGACTTCTTATTTAATTGGTATGAATATTATCCTTTATATTTTTTCTGCTCTTCTTCTTTATAAATGGTTAAAAAGGCATTTTACACAAACAATTTCGTTTTTAGGTAGCATTTTACTTTTATGTGCAGCTCCTTTTTTATTTCATTTTCATCGTCATTTTATGTTTGTATCTTATATGCCTTTTCTTATTTTAGGTCTTATGGGCGTTGAAGATTATTTTGAAAAAAATAGAAAATTTTTTCTTATTTTTAGTACTTTTTTTATTATATTAATGAGTTATTTTTATAGTATACCTTGTATTTTGGTTTTTGTTTTGTATGGGGTATTTTCTTATTTGAAAAGAGAAGATACTATTTCATTTTTACAATTTATAAAAGATGGGCTTTGTTTTGTTTTTCCTATATTTATTGGTATTTTACTTGCTGCTTTTTTCTTGTTACCTACTTTTTATACTGTACTTTCTGGTAGAGGTGGAGGAGATTCTATTGCTTTTGGAAAACTTTTTCTTTTTCAAGCTAATATAGGCTCTATTGTATATGATCATTATGGTATAGGTCTTACTTCACTTGCTGTTTTGTCTCTTTTATATGGTCTCTTATGTAAGAAAAGGGAGTATAAATTTTTATCTATTTCGCTTTTTATTCTTTTATGTTTTCCTATTTTTTCTTATCTTTTAAATGGAACTTTATATGTTCGTAATAAGGTGTTTATTCCTTTTTTACCTCTTTTTCTTTTTATTGTTTGTCATTTTATTCGTGATATTTTAGAGAAAAAGATTTCTTATAAATTTTATTTTTTAGTTTTCTTTTCTCATATTTTGTTTTTGGTTTTTGGTTTTTCTCTTTTTCTTTATTATGTAGATGTATGTCTTACTGTTTGTATGGTATGGTTTTTTCAGAGAAAACAAATAGAAAAACTGGTATACTTATTTCTTTGTATTCCAGTTGGTGTTTTGCTTTTTGTGAATCATATTGATGAATATGTTAAAAAGGATGTTTATGATGCATCAGTAGATATGACAAAGGATGCTATATGTACTATAGAGAATGATGATTCCATCTATCGTACTTATCATTTAAAAAATGGTTTATATAATGTAAATAAGGTATATGGTTCTTCTTATTATGTTGATTCTTTATATTCTTCTATTTATCATGAGGATTATAGAACATTTTATAAAGATATATTTAAAAATCCACTTTCTTATCGTAATAGACTTGTTACTTCCCAAAATAATAATTTACTTTATCAAATGTATATGGGTGGGAAATATTTGTATAGTGATAAAAAAATGATAGGGTATAAAAAAATTGGAAATTCTTTTTATAAAAATGAAGATGTTTTTCCTCTCTTTTATGTTAGTGAACATTTTCTAGGGGAGGAAGAGTTTGATGATTTAGAATATCCTTATACTGTTTTGTCTCTTTTACAGAATACGATTATAAAGGGAAAATCTCAAGATTCTGTTTCAAAAATAGATATGAAAGAGGTTCCTTTTTACCATGTCCGTTTACAACATAATTTGAAAGTGATACAGAAAAAAGGTGGATATAAAGTTATTGCGAAAGATGATAATAAGCTTGTTTTGTCTTTTGATAGAAGTATGAATAATCAAATTCTTCTTTTGGATTTTTGGCTTGGTAATGAATGGGATTGCAAAAATGGCGATAGTTCTATTACTATTAATGATATTAAGAATACTTTTACTTGTAAAGGTGCTCTTTATAAGAATGGAAATAAAAATTTTCATTATGTTTTGTCAGATCCTACTTTAAAAGAAATAGAAATTACTTTTCATAAGGGAGAGTATTTTATACGTGACATTCATGTTTATAGAATTGATTATGATGATATTAATAAATTACATAAATCATTTATAGGTATGAAAATTGATAAGAAAAAAACTAAGGGTGATAAGATTGTTGGAACTATTGATGTTAAAAAGGATGGATATTTTGTAACAAGTATACCTTATGATAAGGGATTTACTATTTATGATAATGGAAAAAAAGTTTCTTATGAAAAGGTGAATAAAGCATTTTTAGGTTTTAAAATAAAGAAAGGCTCTCACTTTATTCAGATGGAATATCGTTCCCCTTATTTCTTTTTGGGAAAGTGTGTTAGTGTTTTTACTTTGCTTTTTCTTTGTATTTATTACTATATTATTTTTAGAAATAATTATAAGAAAAATGAATATAATAAAATGACTATGAAAAAAGTAAAAAAATTATAGAAAACCCCTTGTCAAATAGTCAAAAATATTATATACTTATAACAGTCTTATTGCTTTGGGCTTTTAGACTGTTTAATTGCCTGAGTGGCGAAATTGGTAGACGCACAGGACTTAAAATCCTGCGGGAGTCAAATCCCGTGCCGGTTCAAGTCCGGCCTTAGGCACCAAGTGGAGAAATACCCAAGTCTGGTTGAAGGGACCGGTCTTGAAAACCGGGAGGTCGGAAACGGCGCGGGGGTTCGAATCCCTCTTTCTCCGCCACTTATTTTTTCTTATATATCGCGGAGTGGAGCAGTGGTAGCTCGTTGGGCTCATAACCCAAAGGTCGGTGGTTCAAATCCATCCTCCGCAACCATGGTCCCGTGGTGTAGTGGTTATCACGTCTGCCTGTCACGCAGAAGATCGCGAGTTCAAGTCTCGTCGGGACCGCCATTTTTTTTGGCTCTGTAGCTCAGTCGGTAGAGCAAGGGACTGAAAATCCCTGTGTCGGTGGTTCGATTCCACTCGGAGCCACCAGATTGATAGGAAACTCGAACTTTGGGTTGAAATATAAAAACTACTTTCTCTTTAATTGTGAAAGTAGTTTTTTTATATAATTATACTAAGTTTACTCTTTTTTTCTTTGTCTCTTAGATGTGTTGAATCTTTAATGGTACAATATATGATTTTTATTAATTTATTTTATAGTATATTATTTTCTGTTTTTTTATGTGAGCTTGAATAGTTATTAGTCTGTAAATCGATATAATATTCATTATTTTTCATCAGTTCTTTATGTGTCCCTTGTCCTACAATTTTTCCTTTATTCAATACAACTATTTTGTCGGCAATTTTCATTACATCTTTTTTATGTGTGACAATTATAATTGTGTGATCTAATTTTAAATTTTCAAAAATGTTTTTTATTTTTTCTACTAATAAACTATCTAAAGAACTAGTTACTTCGTCAAATATTACTATTTCAGCTTTGGATAACAATGTTCTAGCGATAGCTAGTAATTGCCTTTGACCACCAGAAAAGTTAGTAGCATTTTCTGTTAATATTGTATTATAACCCTTTGGTAAACTCATTATATATTCATGAATGCCAACTCTTTTACATGCTTCGATTTGATTTTTAAAATTGGAATCTATTAAACTTAAGTTTTTTCTAATACTCATATTGAATAGAAATGGTAATTGATTTACACCAACGACATTTGTAGAAAAAATATTTTTAGAATATTTGTAAATATCTTCATTGTCAATTAATATTTTTCCACTGTCTATTTTATATTTTCTAAGAATTAGATTAGTAATAGTTGTTTTTCCACTGCCACTATGTCCTACTAAAGCAGTTATTTTATTTGGCTCGGCTTGGAAACTGATATTTTCGATGTTGCCTTTGTTTTTTGTTTTATAGGAAAAATTTACATTTTCAAATTCAATCATTCCATTTATATAGTCATTTTCATTTGTTCCAAATACAAGTTGTTCTTTACTTGAATAGTTTAAAATATTGTTAATTCTTGTGATTGAAATAGACCATTCTCTTATTTGCCTAGAGTAGCCCATTAATGATTTTGTATTTTTCATAATATTTTCGAAGTAAGTGATTAGTAGTATTAAAGTGTTGATTTCAAAATTACCATTTAGTACAAGAGATACTAAAATTAGATATAGTAATATTTTTCCAAAATCAGTTATAAAAGGTAATAGGCTGGAGCGAATATTGACATATTTTCTTTTGGACATGTATTGTTTAGCCCATTTATTCGCAATGATATAAAAGTTATTTTTAATTTTATCATATATATTAAATACTTTTATTTCGTCTAATCCATTTAATATTTGGGAAAGATTATCTGTTAATTTATCTCTATATTTTTGTTGCCCCCTTAAATGTTTTGTACTCATTATATTACAGTAATCAAATGTTTTTAAATATAAGCATTCAAGTAATAAAACAATAATTCCAATATAAATATTTGTTTTTAAAAATATTAATATCATTATAATTACTTTAATAAACACAACCATAATTTCACAAATATTATCGATCATTTCTGATAGATGTGCTGTATCTGTATTTACTGTATTTAAAATTGTTCCTTTAGATAATTTGTCACAGAATTCATTATCGTAAGAAAATATTTTTTCTACAATTTTTTCTTTTAAATTTTTATAATTATATTTAAAATTATTAGAATATGAAACATAATTTAAATACCAAAAGAGGTTATATGCTATATATGTGATGGTAAGTAGTCCTATATTCATATATGTTGCGTTTGCATTGTTATTTGTTATTTCATAAATAATATTTGAAGTAAATATTGGTATTAACAGACTTGATAAATGTGCCATTATAGAACCAAAAAATAGTAGAAATACCCATTTTTTATTTATTTTAACCAATTTAAAAAAGTCTTTTATTATCTTTATATTATCTTTAATCAAAATTACCACACCTTAAGATAATTATACTATTTTTTCTTAAC
>CATOOY010000002.1 GCA_951801995.1 uncultured Erysipelotrichaceae bacterium | reverse complement strand
TGGGGAACCTGTTCAATATATTGTTGGAGATGTTAATTTTTATGGAAATGAACTGATGGTAAATAAAAATGTTCTTATTCCTAGATTTGAAACAGAAGAACTTGTTTCTAAAACAGCAAGTTATATACGAAAATACAATTTTTTTCATGCTTCTGTTTTGGATATAGGAACTGGTAGTGGAAATATTGCAATTACTTTAAAAAAAATGTTTCCTAAATTTTCTATTACTGCTTCTGATATATCTATAGAGGCTTTGGAGGTAGCTAGAAAGAATGCTGTTTTAAATGAAACAGATATTCATTTTATACAAAGTGATGTATTTCAAAATATAGAAGATCGTTTTTCTATTTTGATTAGTAATCCTCCTTATTTGTCATATGATGAAGATGTGATGGATATTGTTTATTATAATGAACCTCATCTTGCTTTATATGCAGAGGATGATGGGCTTTATTTTTATAAGAAAATTATAAAAGAGGCTTCTTCTTATTTAAAGGATAAAAATATGCTTGCTTTTGAGATTGGATGTACACAGGGTTTAAAACTTTCTTCATTTGCAAAAGAGTATTTTCCAAAAGCTATTATTAGTGTGGAAAAAGATTTAAGTGGTAGAGATAGATTTTTATTTATTCTTAATTTATAACTTCATTTACATGTTTATTATTTGCGTAATTTAAAGTGATATTTAAGTCATTTGTGATTTTAGTGTTATTTTTTATATGGTTATTTGCAAAATGTTAAATTATTTGTAAATAAGATTTTATTTTACTTTTTACTTTTTTATAATAAGATTTGCTTAAATTCAAAAAATGTAGAAAATGGGCTACTCGAAAAGCCTTTTTTTTGATACAATAAATAAAGGGTGGTAGTATGGAAACAAAGTTGCAAAAACTTTTTACACAGCTTGATTTAAAACAAGAGTATTCTGTTTATTTTGAGGGTGGAAAATTAGATAAAATTGTCGGAAATAATAAAAAAACAGAATATGTTTTCTTTGTTACCTTACCTAAATCTTTGCCTTTGTCTCTTTATTTAGAAATAAATGATAAATTAAAAGAGGTATATGCTAAAATAGAAAAAGTAGATATTTGTTTTACTTTAGAAAATATAGAAAAAGAGTCTTTTTTAGAATATTTTTCTTTTTATTTAAAACAATATAAGGAGGAATATCCTTTGCTTGCTTCTCTTGAAGATGTAGATGTTACAATCGTAGAGGATAATGCTATTGTAAAGGTTCATAATAAGGCAGAAGAAATGAAATTTTCTGAAATCATTCCTTCTTTTACTTCTAAAATGAAGAAATGTGGATTTCCTTATACATTTAAAATAGAATTTGATAGTACAAGTTTACAAAAATTTGAAGATGAAATTCATAAAGAACTTATGGAAGAAGCTAAACGCATTTCTGAAATTACAATAAAAGAGCCTATTACTGAGGAAAAAGTTGAAACGAAAAAAAATTATCCATTTAAAAAAAATCCACTTATTGTTGATCATGATGAAAATGTTGTAATTGGTAGGGTTATTAAAGATAGTGAAGTTTCTAAATTAAAAGATGTTATTATGGAAAAAAACAATGTAACAGTAGAGGTAACTTTATTTGATAAAATAGAGGTAAAAGAGACAAGAACGGGACTTAAAATACTGACTGTTAAGTTTACGGACTATACAGATAGTATGTTTGGGAAAATATTTGTAAATGAAGAAGAAGAACTTACATTGCTTCAGAAAAATTTAACGCCAGGTACTTGGTTTACTTTTCGTGGAAATGTCAAAAATGATAAATTTAGTAATGAACTTACTTTTTCTATTCGTGATATTAATAGACTAGATAAAAAAATAGAAGATAGGATAGATGATGAAATAGAAAAAAGAGTGGAATTACATGCTCATACTAAGATGAGCCAAATGGATGGTGTGGTAGAAGCAAAAGAACTTTTGAAAACAGCTAAAAAGTGGGGACATAAAGCGTGTGCTGTTACAGATCATAATGGTGTACAGGGATTTGTAGAGGCTTATCGTTTTGTTCAAGCTGTTAATAAAGGAGTCGAAAAAGAAGAGGATAAATTTAAAGCCATTTATGGTACTGAACTTTTGATGATAGATGATACAGTAGATATTGTAATAAGAGCAAATGATTCTGTTATGCTTGATAATACTTATGTTGTATTTGATTTTGAAACAACAGGATTTAATGCTGCTGGAGGAGATTCTATTATTGAAATAGGTGCTGTTAAAATTAAAAATGGTGAAATTATAGAAAGATATGATGAACTTATTAACCCTGGTAGACCTCTTCCTTCTAAAATTGTAGAACTTACTTTTATTACAGATGAGATGCTTAAAGATAAAGATACAGAAGAAAATGCAGTGAGAAGATTTATGGATTGGTATGGGGATTTGCCACTTGTTGCGCATAATGCTAAATTTGATGTTTCTTTTTTAGAAATGGCTATGAAAAAATATGATCTTGGCATTTTAAAAAATCCTGTTATTGATACTTTGGAACTTTCTCGCATTCTTGATAATAATTATGCTAGACATGGACTTTCAGCTATTGTAAAAAGATATAATATACCTTGGGATGAAACATCACATCATAGAGGGGATTATGATGCAGAGGGAACTGCTCTTGTATTTCATAAAATGTTAAAAAAATTAAATGATCGTAATTTTGAAAAAATGGTAGATTTGGATAAACTTGTTTCCAAAGATGAAATTTATAAATATGGACAAGGATATCATATAAATATATTGGCACTTAATAAAAAGGGACTTAAAAATTTATTTAAGATTATTAGTTTAGCAAATACTACTTATTTATATAAAACCCCTCGTATTTTACGTAGTAAAATTGAAGAATATAGAGAAGGTTTACTTATTGGTAGTGGGTGTTATGAAAGTGAAGTATTTAAAGAGGCTAGAAGAAAAAGTGATGAAGAACTTACGAATATTATTAATTTTTATGACTATGTAGAAGTACAACCTCCTATTTGTTATGATCACCTTCTTCAAATGGGGGATTTTGAGAAGAAGGAAGAGCTTCTTGAAAATATTGAAAAGATAGTAAGAGTTACAGAAGAAGCAGGTAAATTTATTGTGGCAACAGGAGATGTTCATCATTTAAATGAAGAAGATAAAATTTATAGAAAAATTATTGTGAATCAAAAAGTTCCTGGTGGTGGAAGACATCCTCTTGCTCGTTCTTCTATTAAAGAAATTCCTTCTCTTCATTTTCGAACAACTAGGGAAATGCTTAATGATTTTGCTTTTCTAGGAGAAGAAAAGGCCAAAGAGATTGTTGTTATCAATACGAATAAAATAGCAGATATGGTAGAGATAATTGAAGTGATTATTGAAACAGGTGGGGTTCCTTTTTCTCCTAAAATAGATCATTCTGTAGAAACTGTTACTGAAATGGTTTATGAAAAGGCTAAGAATATGTATGGTGATCCTCTTCCTTACAATATTGAAGAGAGAATAGCTAAAGAGCTTTATGGGGATGGTGTTTTTGATACAATTAAAGCCAATTTAAAAGAGGAGGGGAATCTTTCTTCTTTGGAATTTGAAAAAGAGTTTTTTGCTCGTTTACATGCTATTATTTTAAAAGGAATGGATGCTGTTCGAGATCTTATTGCTACTTATATTAAGAGAATATCTGAAGAAGAAATAACAAAAGAGGAAATAGATAAGCAAGTGAAGAAAAAACTTGGTGGCATTATTGGTGGGGGATTTGATGTGATTTATCTGATTGCTCAAAAATTAGTAAAACATTCAAATGATGATGGTTATTTAGTAGGAAGTCGTGGTTCTGTTGGTTCTTCTTTTGTAGCAACTATGATGGGAATTACAGAGGTTAATCCTTTGTCTGCTCATTATATGTGTCCTAATTGCAAGCATAGTATTTTTGAAATAGATGGGAAATCTTTAGGAGAAACTTATTCTAGTGGATTTGATTTACCTGATATGGACTGTCCTTGCTGTCAAACTAAAATGATTAAAGATGGAAATGATATGCCATTTGCAACATTCCTTGGGTTTAATGCAGATAAAGTACCTGATATTGATTTAAATTTTTCTGATTTAAATCAAGCAGATGCACATGAATATACAAAGGTATTATTTGGAGAGGATAATGTGTATAGAGCTGGTACAATTGGTACAGTTGCTGATAAGACAGCTTATGGTTTTGTAAAAGGCTATTGTGAAGATAATGGTATTACGATGCGTACAGCTGAAATAGAAAGGCTTGCAAAGGGGTGTACTGGTGTAAAAAGAACAACAGGACAACATCCTGGAGGAATTGTTGTTATACCAGGATATATGGATGTATTTGATTTCACTCCTTTTCAATATCCTGCTGATGATGCAACGGCTGCATGGCGAACTACTCACTTTGATTATCATGCAATTGATGAAGATGTTTTAAAACTTGATATATTGGGTCATTCTGATCCTACTCAGCTTCGTATGATACAAGATATTTCTCATATGGATGTAACAAGTGTACCTTTGGATGATAAAGACACAATGGGTATCTTTTTATCTCCTAAGCCACTTGGTGTTACTAAAGAACAGATTTTAAATGAAACTGGAACTCTTGGTATTCCTGAATTTGGAACGCCGTTTACGATTGGAATGCTTGTTGATACAAAACCTACTACATTTGCAGAACTTATTAAAATATCTGGTCTTTCTCATGGTACTGATGTATGGCTTGGAAATGCACAAGAACTTATTCGAAATAAAATAGTGCCTTTTAAGGATGTTATTGGGTGTCGTGATGATATTATGGTTTATTTGATGTATAAAGGTATGAAACCTATTAAGGCATTTAAAATTATGGAATTTGTTCGTAAGGGGAAAGCTTCTAAGGATTTTGAAACTTGGAAAGGTTTTGCAAAGGAGATGGAGGAAGCTAATATTGAATCTTGGTTTATTGAATCTTGTAGAAAGATTAAATATATGTTTCCAAAGGCTCATGCTACTGCTTATGTTACAAGTGCTTTTCGAATTGCTTATTTTAAGGTACATTATCCTGTTTTGTACTATGTTTCTTGGTTTTCCACTAAGGCTACTGATTTTGATATAGAGGTTATGATTGATGGATATGATGCCATTAGGCGTCGTATTACAGAAATTTTAGGAAAGGGATATGATGCTACAAATAAGGAACAAGGTGTTCTTGAATGTTTAAGGCTTGCTTTAGAGGCAACAGCAAGAGGTATTACATTTGCACCTATTAGTTTAGAACATAGTAAAGGCACTATTTTTACTGTAAAAGATGATCATACTATTTATCCTCCTTTTTCTTCTATTGATGGTCTTGGAATTACGGTTGCTAAAAATATTGAATTAGAAAGAGAAAAGGCTCCCTTTTTAAGTATAGAAGATTTACAAAAAAGAGCGAAAGTGTCTGGAACACTTATTGATAAAATGCGTATGATGGGGATTTTAGATGGAATGGATGAATCTAGTCAGTTATCTTTATTTTAGATACTGACTTTTTCTTTACAATATGTGAAAAAAAAGATATAATAAAAATGAAGAAAAAGTTACTATAACAGATTATAGTATGGGAAAGTGTGGTACAGTAGAGGTGGAAGATCCCAATGTACCAGAGACTTGTTTTACTGTAAATGAAAGTGATCCATGGGAAATAATAGGATATACATGTAATAATAAAAATATAGTGATACCAAATACTATAAATGGAGTAGAAATAAAAAAATAGGTGAATATGTTTTTAAAGAAAAAGGAATTACAAGTGTAACAATACCAGAGGGAATAACAAGTATAGGTTCTGGTGCATTTGAAAAAAATCAGTTAACAAGTGTAGAAATACCAAATAGTGTAAAAGAGATAGGTGCTATTGCATTTCGAGATAATCAACTAACGAATGTAAAAATTCCAGAAGGAATCACAGAAATACCATCTGGTATGTTTTATAATAATTTACTTACAAGTGTAACTATACCAGAAAGTGTAACAAAGATATTATCAGGAGCATTTAATAATAATCAACTAACAGAAATAACAATACCAAGTAGTGTAACTTATATAGGAAATAATACATTTTCCAATAATCAGAAAAATATGAAAGTAACAGTAAATAAAGCAGAAGGAAGTATTACGGGTAGTCCATGGGGAGCTGCAAGTGTACAGTGGGTAGGATAATATAATATTTTAGAAACATTGTTGTTTCTTTTTTTATAAAAAATAAAATTTTTACTTTGTAAAGTAGTAAAATACTGGTATAATATATAATAGGTGATAGTATGAATAAGACAAAGATTATAGCAACTATTGGACCTGCTAGTGAAAAAACCGATATTTTAAAAGGTCTTATTATGGCTGGAATGGATGTAGCACGTTTTAATCTTAGTTATGCAAGTTATGATTTTTGCTTAAAAACGGTGGAAAAAATACGTAAACTAAATGTAGAATTAAATACCAATGTTGCTATTATGCTTGATTTGAATGGTCCCAAAGTACAAGTTGGTAGACTACATGCTCCTAAAGTTACTTTAAAAAAAGAAGATCGCATACGTATATATATGGATGATTTACTTGGGGATGAAACTAAATTTTCTGTTAGTTATTCTAAACTAATTGACGATGTAAAATATAATACAGAGATTTTACTTCATGATGGAAAAGTGCGATTAAAAGTAGTGGACAAAGATTTAAATTATATACTTTGTGAAGTAATGGATGGTGGAGAAATTAGTGAAAATGATAGTATCAATATTCCTAATGTAAAAATGGGGTTACCTTTTATTGGTACCAAGGATAAAGATGATATTTTATTTGCAAATAAAATAGGTGCTGATTTTTTAGCTCTTTCCTTTGTACAAAATGCAGAAGATGTTTTAGAAGTAAATGATTTACTTATTGAAATGGGAAATGATCATTTAGGCATTATTGCAAAAATTGAAAATGAATCTGCAGTAGAAGAAATTGATGAAATTATTAAAGTAAGTGATGGTATATTAGTAGCACGTGGAGATCTTGGTGTAGAAATTCCTATGGAGAGAGTGCCTAGCATACAAAAAAGTATTATTAATAAATGTCATTTAATGGGGAAAGTAAGTATTGTAGCCACTGAATTTTTGTCTTCTATGGAAACAGAAGCAAGACCATCTCGTGCAGAAGTTTCTGATGTTGCGAATGCTGTTTTAGATAGTGTAGATGCTGTTTTGTTAGCTGGGGAAACTACTATTGGTAAATATCCTGTTGAAACACTTACTATGATGGATAAAATTATTACTAGTTCAGAAGAAGATATTAATTATTATGAACTTTTAGATAAATCAATGCGTAGTGAAAAACAGGATATAACAGGATCTTTAGTATATAGTGTAACAGATTGTGCAAATAGACTTAAATGTAAAGCTATTATAGCTCCTACTATGAGTGGATATACAGCTAGAAAAATGAGCCGTTTTCGTCCTAGTTGTCCTATTATTGCTGTATCTCCTGATGAAGAGACAGTTAGAAGTTTAGCACTTCACTTTGCTGTACGAGGTGTTCATATTGATGAGCTTCATACACTTGATAAAATTATTCATACATCTAAAAATATTACAAAGGAACTTATTCCTATTGATAGTGGTGATAAAATTATTATTACAGGAGGTTATCCATTTAAGGACGTAAAACATACAAATTTTATGAAGATAGAAGAAATATAAAAGGGTGATATTATGTATAATTTAGGAGAACATTTTAAAATAGATAAAAGGAAAACTGTTTCTAAACAAAAATCTATTATACAAGGAGAAAAATATAGAATTACAGTTTTATCAGAAAGATTAGTGAGACTTGAATATAGTGAAGATGGGATTTTTAATGATCTTCCTACTGAACTTGCAATAGATCGTGATTTTGCTGTACCTAAATTTCATGTAAAGCAAGATCGCTCTTTACTCCAAATTACTACTTCTTACTTTAAACTTTCTTATTTAAAAGAAAAACCATTTATAGGAAATAAAATAAACCCTATGTCTAATTTAAAAATAGATCTCCTTCATGCAGATCGTACTTGGTATTATAAACATCCAGAAGCAAGAACATATCCTGCACCTTATCTAGACCTTATGACAGATACAGGTAAAAATAAGGGGATGAAAAGTTTATACTCTTTGGATGGTTTTGTAAGCTTAGATGATTCTAAAACATTTCTTATTGGTGAAGATGGTACTATACAAGAAAAAACGTCACCAGCTGCTGATATCTATGTTTTTCTTTATGGAAAAGATTTTTCTTTAGCACTTAAAGACTATTTTAAACTTACAGGTGCTCCTACACTTTTACCAAGATATGCTTTTGGAAATTGGTGGGCTCGTAATTTTAACTATACTGATGAAGGTGTACAAAAATTGGTTTCGGAATTTGAAAGAAGAGAAATTCCTTTATCTGTATTTCTTTTGAATCCTGATTGGCATATTCGTACTTATGAAAAACAATTAGCACTTAGAACAGGTTTTACTTTTAATCAGACTCTTTTTAAAAATCCAGAAGTACTGATTCAAGCACTACACGCTAAACATATACATCTTGGACTTAATATTAATCCATTAGAAGGTTTATATCCTTTTGACACCTATTATACACAAGCGAAAGAATATTTGGAGACTGATAAAAATGGTATAATTCCTTTTCATGTTTTGGATCCTAAAACGATAGATGTTTATTTCAAAATGTTTATACATCCTTTAGATAATTTAGGTGTTGATTTTTATTTTCTTGATACCAATGGGAAAAATGTAGATCAGTTATGGATTTTAAATCATTATCATACTTATGATATGATGCGAAATGTGAATCGTAGAAGTATGATACTTACTCGTAATGCTAAAATAGCAGCACATCGTTATCCTATTTTATATTCTGGACAGACAGTGGTTAGTTGGGATACATTAAAACAAGTTGCTTTTCATAATGCAGCAAGTACCAATATAGGCGTTAGTTTTTGGGCACATGATATTGGTGGATATCATAAAGGAACAGAAGATAGTGAACTTTATACTCGTTTTGTTCAATTAGGTACTTTTAGTCCTATTTTGAAATTTGGCTCTGATAGTGGAAAATATTATAAAAGAGAACCATGGAAATGGGGCGTTAAAACATATGAGATTGTAAAAGACTATCTGCATTTGCGTCATCGTATGATTCCTTATCTTTATACAGAGGCTTATCATTATCATCAAAATGGTGTACCTCTTATTATTCCTATTTATTATAATTTTCCAGATTTATATGATGATCCACTTTATCATAATGAGTATTATTTTGGTAGTCAACTTTTTGTAGCGCCTATTGTTGCTAAGAAAGATTATATCATGAATAGAGTTATTCATCGTTTCTTTGTACCAGAAGGAGTTTGGTATGACTTTGTTACAGGAAAAAAATTTCCTGGTCCTAAACGTTATATTTCTTTCTTTAAAGATAATGAATATCCTGTATTTGCAAAGGAAGGTTCTATTCTTGTTTTTGGAGAGAATGAAAACACCAACGATACCAATCCACCTAAAAATATGGAAATTCAAGTATTTCCTGGTAAAAGTAATTCCTATACTCTTTATGAAGATGATGGAATGAGTGAATTTTATAAACAAGGTTTTTATATTAAGACAAATATTGATTATAATTATTTACCTAATAATTATACTGTCATTGTAAGAGCTATTGAGGGAAAAAGTGGAATTATACCTAGTATGAGAAATTATACATTCCGTTTCCGTAATACAAAAGAATCTAAGGAAGTTACAGTTTATTTAAAAGATGTAGCTATTCCTTTTACTAGTTATGTAGATGGTACAGATTTTGTGGTAGAAGTAAAAAATGTAGATACATTAAAACAACTTACTATTAATTGTAAGGGAAAAGATATTGAAATAGATGCTGTACGTATTATTAATGAAGATATTGAATCTATTTTATCTGATTTACAGATTGAAACAGAAATGAAAGAAAAAGTAGATGCTATTTTCTTTAGTGATTTGTCTATTAAGAAAAAAAGGATTGAGATTCGTAAACTTAGTAGTAAAGGTTTAGAGAGAAAGTTTATTCAATTATTCTTAAAATTACTTGATTATATTGGTTCAATGTAATATAATACTTATTAGTTAATGGCCTTGAAGAAGAGTAGTAAGAAAGTATTTGTTTAAAAGAGAAGAAGTGGTAGGTGAAAACTTCTAATAAAACTTTCTGAACTTGCTTTGGAGCTCTATATATGATAAATATATAGCGTATCTTTGCGTTAAAAAGAAAAGTTGCATAAAAGTATTATGAACTAAGGTGGTACCGCGGGGAATCCTCGTCCTTAGACATAGTGCTTTTTTGTGTAAAGGAGTGAATTTATGGAAGAAGTATTTTACGCTGTTATTTCTTTTTTTCTCATTTATATTTTGTATTTAGTACTTATTGTATTTCGGAAAAAAAGTTTAAAAAATTTTGAGAAAAGTACAGAGGTATCTTTTCTTGTCAAAAAATACCATTTAAATTTAAGACATATTAAAATGAGGAATTTAGCAAATGTAATTGCTTTTACCAATTCTTTTGTAGTAGCTAGTACTGTTTTTATTGTAAGTATTGTTGAAAACTTAGTTTTGAAAATTATAGTTGCTATGGGGGTTATGGTGCCTCTTATTATTGTTTCTTATTATTTTATTGGAGTGCATTATCAGAAAAAGGAGTGTAGATAATATGTATAATTTTAAAGAAAAAGAGCTTAAATGGCAAAAATATTGGGAAAATAATAAAACATTTCAGACTAATGTTTATGATGATAGTAAACCTAAATATTATGTTTTAGATATGTTTCCTTATCCTTCTGGACAAGGTCTTCATGTAGGTCATCCTGAAGGATATACAGCAACAGATATTGTTGCTCGTTATAAAAGAATGAAAGGATTCAATGTTCTTCATCCTATGGGATGGGATGCATTTGGTCTTCCTGCTGAGCAGTATGCTATTCAAACAGGAAATCATCCTGCAGAGTTTACGAAAAAAAATATAGGTGTATTTAAAAAACAGATACAATCTTTGGGGCTTTCTTATGATTGGGATAGAGAAATAGCAACAACGGATCCTTCTTATTATAAATGGACACAGTGGATTTTTTTAAAGCTTTATGAAAAAGGTCTTGCTTATGTGGATGAAATTCCAGTGAATTGGTGTCCAAAACTTGGGGCTGTTTTGGCCAATGAGGAAGTTATTAATGGAAAAAGTGAAAGAGGAGGGCATCCTGTTGTTCGTAGACCTATGAGACAGTGGGTTTTAAAAATTACAGAATATGCTGATAGATTACTTGAAGATTTGGATTTAGTAGATTGGCCAGCTTCAACAAAAGAGATGCAGAAAAATTGGATTGGAAAAAGTGAAGGTGCTCATGTTATTTTTAAGATAGATGGGACAAATAAAGAGTTTACTGTTTTTACAACTAGATGTGATACTTTATTTGGTGCTACTTACTGTGTACTTGCTCCAGAGCATCCTTTCATAAAAGAAATTATGTCAAAGGAGCAAGAGAAGGAAGTTTTATCTTATATAGAAGAATGTGCACATAAATCTGATTTAGAAAGAACAGATTTAAATAAAGAAAAAACGGGTGTTTTTACAGGTGCTTATGCAGTAAATCCTGTCAATGGTAAGAAAATACCTATTTGGATTTCTGATTATGTTCTTATTACATATGGGACAGGTGCTATTATGGCAGTTCCTGCGCATGATGAGAGAGATTATGCTTTTGCAAAGAAGTTTGATTTACCTATTGTTCAGGTTTTAGAAGAAGAAACGGGAACTTTTCATGAAAATGAAGAAAGAAAAAACAGTGATGTACAAGATGAACTTCATAGAAAAACATTTGATTACCTAAATAATCAAGGTGCTATGACAGGTGATGGTATTCATATTCACTCTGGTTTTTTAGATGGCTTACATAAAGAAGAAGCAATAGAAAAAATGCTTGCTTATTTAGAAGAAAATGGTTGTGGAGAAAGAAAGATTCAATATAAACTTAGAGATTGGATTTTTTCAAGACAAAGATATTGGGGGGAACCTATTCCTATTGTTTTAATGGAAGATGGTACGCAAAGAACTGTAGATATTGGTGAACTTCCTTTGGAATTACCTGCTACTGATAATTATAAACCAAGTGAGACAGGGGAAAGTCCATTATCACATTGTCAAGATTGGTTAGAAGTAGAAATAGATGGAAAAAAAGGTAAAAGAGAAACCAATACGATGCCACAATGGGCAGGTTCTTGTTGGTATTATATAAGATACATTGATCCACATAATGAAAAAGAAATATGCGCACCTAAGCTTTTAGAAAAATGGCTTCCTGTTGATTTATATGTTGGAGGAGCAGAACATGCTGTTTTACATTTGCTTTATGCTAGATTTTGGCACAAGGTTTTATATGACTGTGGTGTTGTAAAAACAAAGGAACCTTTTGGAAAACTTTTCCATCAAGGTATGATTTTGGGAACTAATAATGAAAAAATGAGTAAATCTAGAGGAAATGTTATTAATCCTGATGATATCGTAAGAGATTATGGTGCAGATACACTTAGACTTTATGAAATGTTTATGGGACCTTTAGAAGCTGATAAACCATGGAGTGAACAAGGAGTAGAAGGTGCGAAAAGATTTTTGGATCGTGTGTATAGACTTCTTATTGAAAGTGGAAAAGTAAAAGATGTAGAAAATAAGAATTTAGATAAAGTGTATCATCAAACTGTAAAAAAAGTTACTGAGGATTATGAAACACTTGGTTTTAATACAGCTATTAGTCAAATGATGATTTTTATAAATGAATGCTATAAAGAAGATACTATTCCTCTTGTTTATGCAAGAAACTTTATTAAATTATTATCTCCTATTGCTCCACATATTTGTGAAGAGATGCATAGTCTTTTAGGTGGGGAAGATACAATTACTTATGAATCATGGCCTTTATATGATGAAGAAAAAATAAAAGATGATACTTTCTTTATGGTTGTACAAGTTAATGGAAAAGTAAGAGGAAAAGTAGAAGTAGATGCCAATACTAGCAAGGAAGAAATGGAAAAACTTGCTAAGAATGTGGAAAATGTTCAAAAATATTTGAATGGTAAAGAAATTATCAAAGTAGTAGTTATTCCAAAAAAACTTGTTAATATTGTTATTCAATAAAAAAAGAGTGATTTTAAAATTACTCTTTTTTAGTGGTTTTTGTATTTGTTTATATTTTTATTGGGTTTTTAATAACCTAATTCTTTTATAACATCTTTAATTTCAGATTTATGACTATCTTCTTCATCTGCAAATACTACTGTGTTATCAATTCTTGAGACTACTTTATATTTGTTATTTACATTTAATGTATATTTTGCATTGTTCCCCATACTAGAACTTGTTTCTATTTCTTTTCCACTACCTGCTTTGGTATTTTCAAAAATGGATTTATTATTATTAAAAAATTCAATTGCTTTTTCATTATTGGATAATGTATAAAACTCAATTTGGTAAGATGAATCTCTACTCATTGCGATATAGACTTTATTTATAAAATCATATTCAGCAAATTGTGCTGTTGCATCTTGTACACTATATCCTTTATCTTCCATTTTTGTTTTGAATTCCTCTGCTGTTATCATTTTTTTGTCTCCACATCCTGTTGCTATACCTAGTATAAGGACACATAATATACTAAATATGCTTTTTTTCATTTTCTTTGTCAAATTCTCACTTCTTAATTTCTATTTTTTGTTAATAAATGTTTTTTTGTCTTATTATTCTGTTTTCTTTTATTAACTTGTTTTTAATATAACATAATTCATTTTGTTAGTCAATACCTAACATATTTTTACAATACATTTCTTTACAATTATGTTAGGAGGGTCTTAACAATATGGATAAATTAAAGTTTGATGATGATATTTATGGTACAATTAGAAAAAATATAAGAAAGTATCGTAAACAAAGAGGTATTACATCTGCTCAACTTGCTGAAAAGGTTGAACTTTCTCATGATTTTATAAGACAAATTCAAAGTGATAAGGTAGGATATAATTTTTCTGTGGATACTTTTTATAGAATATCAGTTGTATTAGATGTTACATTAGATGCTTTGATACAAAAATAATAGTTATATTTATTTGTTTCCTTTTGAATTTATGATAAAGTTTTTTTGTTAGAAGTCTATTTATAGCTGCTATTTTATATACTAAAAAAGGGGTAGAGAAACAATTTAAAAACTTTGTTTTTTAATTTTTATACATTTTCTAATTTTGTAAAAGATATAAATAATCTATATTTAAGTGGGAGTAGTATTTTTCTACTCTTCTTTTTTTCATTTTCTTTTGGTATACTATTTATAGGAGGATACTATGGAAATAGATTTATATCAGTATGAAAAGGAACTATATGAAAAAGGTTTTTTTTATATAGGGGGTGTAGATGAAGTGGGAAGGGGACCTTTAATTGGTCCTGTAGTGACTGCTTGTGTGGTACTTCCAAGAAATTTTCAATTAGAAGGTCTTACAGATTCAAAAAAATTATCTGAAAAAAAGAGGAATTTATTTTATTCCTATATTAAAGAACATGCTGTTGCTTGTGAAATTGGAATGTGTAGTCCTGATGAGATTGATGTGTATAATATATACAAAGCTACACAAATAGCAATGGAAAGGGCTATTTTGAAAGTAAGAGAAAAAATAAATTTAGAACATGTTTTAATAGATGCGATGCCTCTTTCTTTAGATATACCAACAACCTCTATTATAAAGGGGGATGCAAAAAGTATTAGTATTGCAGCTGCTAGTGTGATTGCGAAAGTAACAAGAGATGAGATGATGTATACTCTTGATAAAGAGTATCCTATGTATGGATTTAAAAATCATAAGGGGTATCCTACTAAAAAACATTTGGAAGCTATTTATAAATATGGATTAATAGAAGGATATCGAAAAAGTTATAAACCAGTAAAAGATATAATAGAAGGAGTAAAAATATGAAAGATTTTGTAATATCTCATATAAAAGATAATGATGGTCTCACGCCTATTATTTTAATGAATATAGTAGGAAGAGATTTTGATTATAAACTATTAGATATTTATGAAGTTGAAAATTATATAGATAAATTTTTGGAAGAAGATTTAAGTATATATGAAAATATTTATATTTTAGATTTAACACTTAGTAAGGAAAATTACGACAAAATAGAATCTTCAAAATATAAAGATAAATTCAAAGTATTTGATCATCATCAAACACATGTATTTGCAAGTAATAAAGACTATGTAACCATAGATACAAAGGAGTGTGCAAGTTCTTTGTTTTATCAATACTTAAAAAATATATATGATTTTGATACATTATGTATTAAAACTTATATTCAACTTGTAAAAAGTTTAGATCTTTATACTTTTGAAGAAGATGGGAATATGGATGCTCCTTATTTATCAGATTTACTTACTTTATATGGAGTAGATATTTATATTTCTAAAATAACAAAACGTTTAAAAGAAGATACTTTTGTTTTTGATGATTTTGAAAAAGAATGGTTTCTTTTGGATAAAAGAAATAGAGAGGAGTATTTACAAAAAAAGAGTGAGAAAATGTTCTTTATAAAAGTGGATACTTATATAGGAGGTATTGTATTTGCTGAAAAATACCGAAATGAGCTTGCCCATTTTTTACTACAAAAATATGAGAATTTAGACTTTGCAGCTTGTATAAATCCACAGGGTGGAGTTAGTTTAAGGGGAAATGGAAAAATAGATTTAAGTACTTTTGCTAAAAAATATGATCCAAAAGGGGGAGGACATAAAAATGCAGCAGGATTTTCTTTTCCCAAATCATTACAGGAGAAAGTGATCCAAGAATTATTCTTTGATTGTGTTATAAAAGATGAAAGTAACTAATATTATAGTAGGCTCTCTTTTTACCAATTGCTATCTTTTAGAAAAGGAAGGAAAAGTAATTCTTATTGATCCAGGAGATCAATTTTTAAAAATAAAGGAAAATATAAAAAATAAAGAAGTAATAGCTATTTTTATTACACATTATCATTTTGATCATATTGGTGCACTTCAGGAAGCTTTTAAAACATATAATGTTCCTATTTTTGATTATAAAAAAGAAGAAGGTATTTATTCTATCAATCCTTTTACCTTTGAAATAATAAGGACAAAGGGACATAGTAAAGATTCTATTACTTTTTATTTTGAAAAAGAAAAAATGATGTTTTGTGGGGACTTTATCTTTAAGGGAACAATTGGTAGATGTGATTTGGAAGGTGGAAATGAAAAGGATATGAAAGAAAGTATTGATACCATTCAAAAATATTCAGATGTTATTTTGTTTCCAGGTCATGGGGATCCAACTACTTTAAAAGAAGAAAAAGAAAATAATCCTTATTTTTAAATAAATAGGTATGTTATTTTACTTTATGGAAGGGAATAACTTTATTTACAATTTTTACTTGGGTGTGTTATAATGACTATATAATGGAGGTTGGTAAAATGGCACAAGTGAAAAAAGATACAAAAAAAGAACAAGTAAAACCAAAAAAGAAAACAACAAATACATCAAAAAAAGCGAAAGAGGTTGTTCAAAAAACGGCTAAAACGACAGCTAAAAAAGTCCAAGGCACTGCAAAAAAGGTTAAGAAAACAGCACAGGAACTAGATCGTGATCGTGTAAAAGATATTCTTTTAAAACAAGAAATGACAAGAGAACACAAATATATAATTTTAGCTCTTTCTTCTATTTTAATTGCGTTTTTTATTTACACTGGAGTTTCTTTTGTTTTACAAAATGTAGGAACGGTAGAAAATACTTTTGAAGAAATAGATCTTGGGACTTATGAAAAAATAAGTAAGTCTGAGGAAAAAGAAATTGTTTATATTGCGACTAAAAATAGTGATTTAAATAGAGAATATGAAGATATTTTAATAGAAGTAGCACGTAGTCGAAAAACAAAAGTGAAATTCTTAGATCTTGGTCTTATAAAAGAAAGAAATCAAATTATTGGTTTTATGAATGCAATTGATCTTACAAAAGATACTTATATAGAACCTATGCTTATTATATTTGAAAATGGTACTGTCAAAGATAGTTTGTTTGGTGCAAGTACAAAGAAAGAACTTATTCATTTTTTAGATAAAAATCGTATTGATTAAGGAGTATAAACATGAATGAAAATATCATAAAAGAAATAGCAAAAGAACTTAATATAAAAGAAAGTGGCATTAAGGCCACTTTAACTTTGCTTAAAGAAGGAAGCACTATTCCTTTTATAGCTAGATATAGAAAAGAGGCTACAGGTGCTCTTAATGAAGAAGAAATTCGTAAAATAAATGAATATTATGTATATGAAGTAAATTTACTGAAAAGAAAAGAAGATGTAATACGCCTTATTGATGAGAAAGGCTTACTTACAGAAGAACTACAGAAACAAATTTTAGATGCTAAAAAACTAGTTGAGGTAGAAGATTTGTATAGACCTTATAAAGAAAAGAAAAAAACAAAAGCTACAGAGGCTATCAAAAATGGATTAGAACCTCTAGCGAAAAAGATGATGTCTTTTCCAGTAGAGGGGAATTTTACTATTTTAACAAAACCTTATCTTACTGAAAATGTAAAAACAGAAAAGGATGCTATATTAGGAGCTAAATATATTATTGCTGAATATATTAGTGATAATGCTTATTATCGTAAATGGATTCGTACCTTTGTTTATAAAAATGGTTTTTTAGTTTCTAAAAAGAAGAAAAATAGCGAAGATGAGAAAAAAGTATATGAAATGTATTATGATTATAAAGAAGAAGTAAAAAGAGTAAAACCACATCGTATTCTTGCTTTCAATAGAGGAGAAAAAGAAGGGATACTTACTGTTTCTATTGATGTAGATGAAGATGCTATTGTTTCTTTTTTAGAGAAAAAAATCATTAAAAATGAGAACTCTTTTGTAAAAGAAGAAGTATGTCTTGCTATAAAAGATAGTTTAAAGAGACTTATTTTTCCTTCTATTCAAAGAGAAATTCGCAGTGATTTAACAGAAAAAGGGGAGGAAGCTGCTATTTCTAATTTTAGTGATAATTTAGAAAAACTTTTATTGCAACCTCCTATGAAGGATAAGTGGGTGCTTGGATTTGATCCTGCTTATCGTACTGGTTGTAAACTTGCTGTTATAGATCCTACTGGGAAAAAAATAGCGATTGAAGTTATTTATCCACATGAACCTAGAAATGAATTTGAGCGTTCTAAACAAAAAGTACTTGATTTAATTCATCAATATCATATTGATATTGTAGCGATTGGTAATGGAACTGCATCTCGAGAAAGTGAGGCTTTTATAGCTAAAATATTGAAAGAGGCACAACATAAATGTGCATATATTTTGGTATCTGAAGCAGGTGCTAGTGTGTATTCTGCATCCCCACTTGCGATAGAAGAATTTCCTGATTTAACAGTAGAAAAAAGAAGTGCTATTAGTATTGGTAGACGTTTACAAGATCCTCTTTCTGAACTTGTAAAAATAGATCCTGAGAGTATAGGTGTGGGACTTTACCAACATGATGTTGCTAATAAAAAATTATCCGAATCATTAGATTTTGTAGTTAGTAAAGCTGTAAATAATGTGGGTGTTAATGTTAATACAGCTTCTTCTAGTTTACTTAAGTATATATCTGGTTTAACCAAAACGAGTATTCAAAAGATATTGGATTATAGAAATGCAAAGGGTAAAATATTATCTAGAGAAGAGATTAAGAAAATACTTACTCCTAAAACATACGAACAAGCAGTTGGCTTTCTTCGTATTATTGATGGTAGTAATGTACTTGATCAAACTTCTATTCATCCAGAAAGTTATGACGTTGCTCTTATGATTCTTAAAAAAATAGGTTGTAAGGTGGAAGATATGGGAACAGAGGAAATTAAAAATAAAACTGTTTCTTTATCTATAGAAGATGTAGTAAATGAATTTCATACTGATAAATATACTGTAGAAGATATTTTAAAGAGTTTTCAAAAACCGAATAGAGATCCTCGTGATGAAATGCCTAAGCCTCTTTTAAAAAGTGATGTATTAGAACTTGATGATTTAAAGGTGGGAATGAAATTACAAGGTACAGTTCGCAATGTAGTAGATTTTGGTGCTTTTATTGATATAGGTCTTCATAATGATGGACTTGCCCATATTTCTAAACTTACAAATAAGTATATTAAACATCCAAGTGAGGTAGTGAGTGTGGGGGATATTGTGGATTGTTATGTAGAAGAAATTTTTAAAGAAAAAGAAAAGGTTTCTTTGTCTTTACTGGATCCTAAAATAAAATAACTTTTATTACCATTTTTGTAATCATAAAATATGAATATATTTAAGAAATTTTTATAGAATAAAAAAAGAAAAGCAGTTTTTGCTTTTTTTATTTTACCATGTTATAAAAATCATCTACAATTTTATCTTTTGTATCTTTCATGCCATCTACTGCTTTATCAATGGTGTCTTTGATTCCTTTTACAGCATCACTTGTTTTGTCTTCAGTTTCTGCATATACTTTTGATACATATTGATGTACATTGTCTCCTAGTGTAGCTAAATCATGTTTAGAAGCATTTTCTGTTTTTGCTCCAACATGTTTTAAATAGGCACCATAGTAGATAAGTTTTTCTGATACTTCATCTGATTTAAATGCATCGTCTTTGTGCTCATTTATGTACGCTACAGCTTCATTTATATCTTCTTTTTTGATACCTTCTTCGTTTGTAGCGTCTTTTTTTGCATCCTCTTCAATTTCTCTTATACGTGCGTTTTTATCTTTTACAATAGGCGTAGCAGTTGGATCTATGTCACTGGTGTCATTGTTATCTGTTACATCATTGTTGTCTGCTGTCATACCAAAACAACCTGTTAAAGAAAAACAAAGAGAGATACTAAACACTAAAAATAAAAATTTCTTCATTTTTTCGCCTCCTTATTTTTTATTCTTACCATAATTTAAAAAAATATGTATATAATAAAAAAGAAGATGTTTTTTTAAATATAAATTGACTTTCTTTTTTTGCTGTGTTATAGTTTTAGTAAACACAGGGACGTGTTTTTATTTTGAAAAAATAAGAAGGTGTGAAAATGAAAAAAATAATTTCTTTCTTTTATGGAGTAAAAAAAGAAATGAAAAAGGTAAAATGGCCAACACGAAAAGAAATGATTACTTATTCTACTGCTACTTTGACATTTATACTTGTTTTTGCTTTATTTTTTAGTGCAACTGACTTTGTTTTAGCATTTTTTAATTCTTGGATGGTGAAATAATGGAAAAAGAATGGTATGTTGTAAATACATATTCTGGGCATGAAAATAAAGTAAAAGAAAAGTTAGAAATGCGTGCAGGTTCCATGGGAATGGAAGATAATATTTATAGAATTATTGTTCCTGAAACTAAAGAAGTAGAAATAAAAGATGGAGTAAAAAAAGAAAAATTAAAGAAAATGTTCCCTGGTTATATACTAGTTGAAATGGTTATGACAGACGAAGCTTGGTTTGTTGTACGTAATACACCAGGTGTTACAGGGTTTATTGGTTCTTCTGGAAAGGGAGCTAAACCGTTTCCACTTACAAAGCAAGAAGTGGATCATATTTTAGGTTCTATGGGAATGAGTAGACTTGATATGGAAAATGAACTTGCTATGGATGATTCTGTTAAAGTTTTATCTGGACCTTTTGCTGGTATGTTTGGTAAAATACGTTCCCTAGATATGGAAAATCAAAAGTTAGAAGTTGCTCTTGACTTATTTGGACAAGAGACTATTGTAGAATTAGAATTACATGAGATAGAGAAAGTATAGTTTTCTATCTTTTTTCATAAAAACGAAAAAAAAATCAAATCATTTCATTTTTTTTATCAAAAAAGCATAAAAATAAGAGAAAGTCACATAAAAAGAATAGACAAAAATTTAAAAATGTGTTATATTAGTTTCGCTATGAATAAGTAGCACAAAGTGGGAGGCATGCATCTATTTGATGCGGATAAGAAAGATGCTATTTGAACCACTCACGAAAAAAATATTAGGAGGTGTTTTTCGTGGCAGCAAAAAAAGTAAGTAAAATTATCAAAATTCACATTCCTGCAGGGAAAGCTACACCAGCTCCACCCGTTGGAACTGTACTTGGACCTGCTGGAATCAATTTACAAGAATTTTGTACAAAATATAATGATGCAACTAAAGATAAAATGGGTGATGTATTACCAGTTGAAATTACTATTTATGAAGATAGAAGTTTTGACTTTGTAGTAAAAACTCCACCTACAGCATTCTTAATTAAAAAACTTTTGAAACTTAAAAAAGGAAGTACAAAGGGATCAAAAGAAGTAGTGGGTACACTTACACAAGCTCAACTGAAAGAAATTGCTGAAATTAAATTACCAGATTTAAATTGTTATACTATTGAAGATGCTATGAAAATAGTGGCAGGTACTGCTAAAAATATGGGAATAAACATCGAAGAATAGTTGATTATGTGGGAGGATCCGCAAGCCCGCAATTACCACATAAGGAGGAAATGAAATGAAAAGAAGTAAAAAATATGTAGAAGCAAGTAAGCTTGTTGAAAAAAATAAAGCATACTCTTTAGAAGAAGCAGTACCTTTGGTAAAGAAAACTGCAATTACTACATTTGATTCTTCTATTGAACTTGCAATGAGACTTAATTTAGATACTAGAAAAGCTGAACAACAACTTAGAGGTGCAGCTGTACTTCCAAATGGAATTGGAAAAACAAAAACAGTTTTAGTTATTGCAAAAGGAGATCAGGCAAAAGCAGCTCTAGAAGCAGGTGCTGATTTTGTTGGAGATACAGATATGTTAGAAAAAATCGAAAAAGAAAATTGGTTTGGTTTTGATACTATGATCGCAACTCCTGATATGATGCCTGCTTTAGGTAAACTAGGTAGAGTACTTGGACCAAAAGGACTTATGCCAAATCCTAAAACAGGAACTGTTACCATGGATGTCAAGAAAGCTGTAGAAGAAGTAAAAAAAGGACGTGTAGAATATAGAACAGATAGTTATGGAAATGTACATGTTCTTGTTGGAAAATCTTCATTTGAAGATAAAGCTTTAGTAGAAAATATAAAATCATTTGTAACACTTATTTATAAAGCAAAACCATCTGTAGTAAAAGGAACCTATATTCAAAATATAGCAATTGCTTCTACAATGGGACCTTCTGTAAAAGTAGATATAAATAGCTTTGACTTTTAGAAAAAAAGTGTTATAATAAATTCGTTAGAGAAAAAATATTACCGTAGACAGTAGGTGCTTTTAGCTTAATTTCCTACCGAGGCATCAAATACATTTTGAACCTTTGAAGTTCTTACGGAATTTATCAGTAAGAACTTTTCTATTTGTAATATAAGAAAAGGAGGTTATTATGGCAAATCAAAAAATATTGGATCAAAAAGGTTTAGTTGTAGAAGAGATAGCTTCTCATATTAAAAATTCTGCAACAACTGTTTGGTTTGATAACAATGGTCTTTCTGTAGCAGAACAAACCGATTTAAGAAGAAAACTTCGTGAAAATGGTTGTGAACTAAAAGTATATAAAAATACACTTACAAAAAGAGCTTTAGATTCTTTACAAATTAAATTGAATGAAGAATTAGAAGGACCAAAAGTAGTTGCGTTTGGTAAAGATACTATCGCACCTATTAAAACAGTAAGTGAATTTGCGAAAAAACATCCCGCTTTAGAACTTAAAATGGGAATTGTGGATGGAGAAGTAGCAGATATCGAATTACTTAAAAAACTTGCAGCAGTACCATCTAGAGAAACACTTCTTACAATGCTTGCATCAGGACTTATGGGTACTGTAAGAGATTTATCTATCGCTTTAAATTTATATAGTGATCAAAAGGAAAATTAAAGGAGGAATAAACAATGGCAAAATTTACAAAAGATGAATTTATTAATGGATTAAAAGAAATGACAATTCTTGAAGTAAAAGAATTAGTAGATGCAATGAAAGAGGAATTTGGTGTAGATCCATCTGCAGTAGCAGTTGCAGCTGCACCACAAGCAGGAGCAGAAGAAGCAGGACCTTCTACTGTAAATGTTGTACTTACAGCAGCAGGAGCAAATAAAATTGCTGTTATTAAGCTTGTTCGTGAATATACTGGACTTGGTCTTAAAGAAGCTAAAGACATTGCTGATAATGGTGGAAATGTTAAAGAAGGTGTTTCTACTGATGAAGCAAATGAAATCAAAGCTAAATTCGAAGAAGCTGGCGCTACTGTTGAATTAAAATAATAAAAAAAGTAAGCTTTAGCCTATACTAAAAAATAGTATGGGCTTTTGCCATCTTATAATGTATATTTATCATGTGCTTATATAGTTAGGTGGTAATAGTCAATGTTAAATGTTAAAAAATATGATAAAGGGCAATTCAAAACTGGAGATCTTGTTTATTTGAAGCAATCTATTTTTTCTCTTTTTCCTTTACTTGTTAGAAGGGTAGTGGACCTTTTCTGTAGAGTTTTAATTCCTTTAGGAAAGACTTCTATTTGTGTATGGGGGTATATTTTAAATACTATCCAACATGAAAATACTTCTAAAATAAATAATTTTTTAGGAAAAAAAGTGAATGTCTCATTATTTTGAAAATGATTCTACACTTAAAAGTGAAGAAAAACAAGTAAGGGTTAAAATAAATGAAAATGATTTTATTTTTTATGTAGATAATGGTGTTTTTTCTAAAAAGGGACTTGATTTTGGAACAAGATCTTTATTAGAAACAGTTTCTAGAAAAGATATAAAAGGGAATGTACTTGATTTGGGCTGTGGGTATGGTCCTATAGGAATTTACCTTAAAAAAATATATCCTGTTATAGTAGATATGATAGATATAAATAAAAGGAGTTTAAATCTTGCTAAAAAGAACGCAGAAATAAATAAAGTAAATGTAAATATATTTGAAAGTGATTGTTATCAAAAGGTAACAAAAAACTATGATTTTATTATTACAAATCCTCCTATTCGAGTAGGAAAAAAGATACTTTATAATATTTTGATAGGCGCAAAAAAACATTTGAAAAAAGATGGAAAACTTATTTTTGTGATTCATAAGGATCAAGGTGCTAAAAGTACTTATAAAATGCTTGAATCGGAATATGTGGTACGTATTTTAGATAAAAATAAAGGTTTTTATATTATAGAAGCCGAAATCGGTTGACAAATATTAAAACTTTTGTTAAAATTTTAAATTGGTGACATAGACTGTTTTTTGGGTGTCTATGTATACGGAAAATATAGTTATAGGGGTGAAAAAGTGGCTTATACTGTTAAAAAATTTGGAGATCACCGTGAAAGAAGAAATTATGCTAAAACAAAAAATGCTATAGAACTTGAAAATTTACTTGAAATACAAAAAGAAGATTATAACTGGTTTATTGATGAAGGAATTAAAGAAGTCCTTGATGAGATTTCACCTGTGGAAAGCTTTACAGGAAATGTAACACTTGAATTTGGAAATTTCTTTTTTGAAGAACCTAGATATTCTATTAAAGGTTGTAAAGAAAGATATGCAACTTATGCAGCACCACTTAAAGTGGAGGCTAGGCTTTTTAATGGAGAAACAGGGGAAGTAAAAGAACAAACTATTTATCTTGGCGATATGCCTATTATGACAGATAGTGGAACATTTATTATTAATGGAGCAGAAAGAGTTATTGTTTCTCAACTTGTTCGTTCTCCTTCTGTTTATTTTGGAAAAGAAGTAGATAAAAATGGTAGAATTGTTGTCACTTCTCAACTTATTCCTACCAAAGGTACTTGGCTTGAGTATGAAACAGATGCAAGAGGGGTTATTTATGTTCGTATTGATCGTACTAGAAAAGTGCCTATTACAACTCTTCTTCGTGCACTAGGTCTTTCTAGTGATGAAGATATTTTATCTTTATATGGGGAAGATGAGTATTTACAAAGAACTATTGAAAAAGATGCTAATAAAAATTTAGATGAATCTTTAATTGATATTCATTCTAAATTAAGACCTGGTGAACCTTCTACCTTGGATAGTGCCAAAAATCAATTAATTACTAGATTTTTTGATTCTTTTCGCTATGATTTAGCAAAAGTTGGTCGTTACAAATTTAACAGAAAATTAAATATTATTGATCGTTTAATTGGTTCTAAACTTGCAGAAAACATTAAAGTTGGGAAAGAGATTGTTTTTGCCAAAGATACTGTTATTACTAAGAATGATGTAGATAAATTAAAAGAAGTATTACAAGATGGTTATGGTATGACAGAGGTTTTAATTAATGAGGATTTAGATACTTATAATAAAGTACAAATTGTTCATGTATATTCTAAAGTAAATCCTGATAAAGTAATTAAAGTAATTGGAAATGATCAAAGTATTGATTTAAAAAGACTTACTATATCTGATATATATGCCTCTATTTCTTATTATTTAAATTTATTAGATGGTATTGGTAATTTTGATGAAATAGATCATTTATCAAATCGTCGTGTACGTCGTGTAGGAGAACTTTTACAAAATCAATTTAAAGTAGGTATGGGTAGAATTGAGAGAGTTATTCGTGATCGTATGAGTACACAAGAAATTACAGAGGTTACTCCTAAAACACTTATCAATATTAGACCTCTTACAGCTGCTATTAAAGAATTTTTTGGAAGTAGTCAGCTTTCACAATTTATGGATCAAACCAATCCCATTGCCGAACTTGCTAATAAGAGAAGACTTTCTTCTTTAGGTCCAGGTGGACTTTCAAGAGATCGTGCTGGAATGGAAGTACGTGATGTTAATCCATCTCATTATGGTAGACTTTGTCCTATCGAATCTCCTGAAGGACCTAATATAGGTTTAATTACATCACTTGCTAGCTATGCTAAAGTAAATGAGTATGGATTTATTATGACTCCTTACCGTAAAATAGAAAATTGTCATCTTACTGATGAAATTGTATATATGACTGCTGATGAAGAACTTGAATATTATATTTCACAAGCAACTATTGCTCAAAAAGATGGGAAAATAGTAGCAGAGAGAGTTCCTGTTCGTTATCGTGGGGAGAATATTTTGGTTACCCCTGAAGAAGTGGATTATATAGATGTATCTGCTCAACAAGTTGTTTCTATTACCACAAGTGGTATTCCATTTCTAGAACATGATGATGGAAAAAGAGCACTTATGGGTGCCAATATGCAACGTCAAGCAATTCCACTTTTAAAAGCAGAGGCACCTCTTGTTGGAACTGGAATTGAGGCTGTTGCTGCTAGAGATTCTGGTGCAGTAGTGATTGCAAAAGCAGATGGGATTGTCGATTATGTAGATGCCAATAAAATCATTGTAAAAACAGCTAAAAATGCAGATACATACTATTTAAATGGTTTTGAAAAAAGTAATGCTGGAACTTGTTATCATCAAGTACCAATTGTAGTAAAAGGCGATGCAGTAACAAGAGGTGAGGTTATTGCTGATGGTCCTTCTACTGAAAAAGGAGAAATGGCACTTGGTAAAAACGTAACTGTTGCTTTTATGAACTATAATGGTTATAACTATGAAGATGCTGTTATCTTAAATGAACGTCTTGTAAAAGATGATGTTTATACTTCTATTCACATAGAAGATTATCAAATAGAATGTAGAGATACTAAACTTGGAGCAGAAGAATTTACAAGAGATATTCCAAATGTTGGTGAAGAGGCTCGTAAGAATCTAGATGAAAATGGTATTATTCGTATTGGGACAGAAGTACATGATGATGACATCTTGGTTGGAAAAGTTACACCAAAAGGTATGGCAGAGCTTACCAGTGAAGAAAAATTATTACATGCTATTTTTGGAGAAAAAACAAGGGAAGTAAGAGATACATCTTTACGTGTTCCTCATGGTGGAGAAGGTATTGTACATGATGTAAAAATCTTTACAAAAGAGGATACAGATGAACTTCCTGCAGGTGTTTCTAAGATTGTACGTGTGTATATTGCTCAAAAACGTAAAATTACAGTTGGAGATAAAATGGCTGGTCGTCATGGAAATAAAGGTGTTGTTTCGCTTATTTTACCAGAGGAAGATATGCCATATTTGGAAGATGGTACACCTGTTGATATGCTTCTTAATCCACTGGGTGTTCCTTCTCGTATGAATATTGGACAAATACTAGAGATGCATCTTGGTATGGCAGCTAGATCTTTAAATATTCATGTTGCTACTCCTGTATTCTCTGGTGCTACAAGAGATGAAATTTTAGATGCTTTAAAAGAAGCAAAACTTCCAGAGGATGGTAAATTTACACTTTATGATGGGCGTACAGGAGATCCATTTGATAATAAAGTATCTGTTGGTGTTATGTATATGATAAAACTTCACCACATGGTAGATGATAAATTGCATGCTCGTTCTACAGGTCCATATAGTCTTGTTACACAACAACCACTTGGTGGTAAAGCACAGTTTGGTGGACAAAGATTTGGTGAAATGGAAGTTTGGGCACTTTATGCTTATGGTGCTGCTCATATCTTACAAGAAATGATGACTATTAAATCAGATGATGTTGTAGGACGTGTAAAAGTATATGAAGCACTTGTGAAAGGTGAAGAAATTCCAACATCTGGTATTCCAGAAAGCTTTAGAGTGTTAATTAAAGAATTCCAAGCATTAGGTTTAGATATAACAGTTTTAGATAAAGAGGGTACTTATCAAGAACTGAAAGAATTAGAAGAAACAGATAAAGATGATTTCTTATCTCCTGAGGAATTTGAGAAATCTTTAGAACTTAGTGTTATGGATAGTGCTGCTGAGCAGACACAATCTCAAGTAGAGGATCCTTATGAAGAGGATGAGGATGAATTCGAAGAAAATTCACTAGATAGTGTGGAGGAAAACGAAGAAGAAATCTTAGAAGGAGATGAAGCGTAATGAAAGTAAACGATTTTGAAGGTATTAGAATTGCGATAGCTTCTCCCTCTACTATTCGTAAATGGTCTTATGGAGAAGTAAAAAAAGCAGAAACTATTAATTACCGTACGCTTCGTCCTGAGCGTGATGGACTTTTCTGTGAAAAAATATTTGGACCTACGAAAGATTTTGAATGTGCTTGTGGAAAATATAAAAGACTTCGTTATAAAAATATTGTTTGTGATCGTTGTGGGGTAGAAGTTACACGTTCTAAAGTTAGACGTGAACGTATGGGACATATTGAACTTGCTACTCCTGTTTCTCATATTTGGTTTTTCAAGGGGATTCCTTCTCGTATGGGACTTACTCTTGATATGTCTCCAAGAGAACTAGAGGAAGTTTTATACTTCGTATCTTATGTTGTTTTAGATCCTGGTGCTGCTCCTCTTGAGAAAAAACAAACAATTAGTGATAAAGAATATAGAACTTATTTTGAAAAATACGGAAATACTTTTCGAGTAGGAATGGGTGCAGAAGCGATAAAAGAGCTACTTTCAGAGGTAGATATTGCTAAGGAAGTAGAAGATATTAAAGCTGAAATAGAAGAAATTAAAGATACAACAAGTCAAAAGCGTGTTCGTCTTATTAAGAGACTTGATGTACTAAATGCATTTTTGGAATCTGGAAATAAACCAGAGTGGATGATATTGGATGCACTTCCTGTTATTCCACCTGAACTTCGTCCTATGATTCAGTTAGATGGTGGAAGATTTGCTACATCTGATTTAAATGACTTATATAGAAGAGTAATCAATCGTAATAATCGTCTTAAAAAATTGATGGAATTAGGAGCTCCTTCTATTATTATCCAAAATGAAAAACGTATGCTTCAAGAAGCTGTGGATGCTTTATTTGATAATGGTAGAAGAGGACGTAATATAACAGGTGCTGGAAATAGACCACTTAAGTCTTTATCTAGTATGCTTAAGGGAAAACAAGGTCGTTTCCGTCAAAACTTACTTGGTAAACGTGTTGACTATTCTGGACGTTCTGTTATCGTTGTTGGACCAAGTCTTAAGATGTATGAATGTGGTATTCCAAAAGAGATGGCTTTAGAACTTTTTAAACCACATGTTATTAATGGGCTTGTTTCAAAAGAAATTGCTTCTAATATTAAAGCTGCTAAAAAGATGATTGAGAATCAAGATGAAAGAGTATGGGATGTTGTAGAAGAAAAAATTAAAGAACATCCTGTTATGTTAAACCGTGCTCCGACACTTCATAGACTTGGTATTCAAGCATTTGAACCAAAATTAATAGATGGTAGAGCTATTAGACTTCATCCACTTGTTTGTGCAGCATTTAATGCTGACTTTGATGGGGATCAAATGGCAGTGCATGTTCCTATTACTGAAGAAGCACAAGCAGAAGCACGTATTCTCATGTTAGGTGCTAATAACATTTTAAAACCATCAGATGGTAAACCTATTGTTACACCAGGACAAGATATGGTTTTGGGTAACTTTTATATCAGTATTGAAAAAGCAGGTCTTCCTGGGGAAGGTAGAGCTTTTAAAAATACAAATGAAGCTTTAATGGCATATGAGAGAAAAGAAATTACTTTACATACTCGTATTGCTATTCCAGTGAATAGTTTTAAATATAAGATTTTCCCAGATAAATATATGGATAAATATTTAGTAACAACTCCAGGAAAAATTTTATTTAATGAAATTTTCTTAGATTCATTTCAATATATCAATGATGGAACTACTGAAAATATTGAAAAAATTACACCTGCCAAATATTTCTTAGATCGTGGAACAGATTTAAAGAAGGCTATTTCAGAAATGCCAATTGTTGAGCCATTTCATAAAAATGTACTTCGTAAAATCATTGCACAAATTTATAAAAGATATCAAACAACAGAAACTTCTGTTATGCTTGATAAGTTAAAGGATTTAGGATTTAAGTATTCTACTTTATCTGGTATTTCTATTTCTATTACAGATATTAAAGAAAGTGAAGATAAAAAAGAACTTTTAAAAGAGAGTCAAGCTAAAGTAGATATGGTAAATAAACAATATAAAAGAGGTTTAATTACAGATAATGAAAGATATATGACTGTTATTTCTATTTGGCAAGAAACAAAGGATAAGGTTTCAAGTGAACTTGAACAAATTCTGAAAAAGGATTCTGAAAATCCAATTTCGATGATGATTCATTCCAAAGCTCGTGGTGATTTAGCTTCTTATACACAATTAGCTGGTATGCGTGGACTTTTTGCGAAGCCATCGGGGGGACAAGTGGAAATTCCTGTTGTGTCTAACTTTAGTGAAGGTATTTCCATTTCTGAATTCTTTTTATCTACCCATGGTTCTCGTAAAGGTGCTGTTGATACAGCTCTTCGTACAGCAGAAGCTGGTTATTTGACAAGAAGACTTGTTGATGTTGCGCAAGATATTATTATTAAAGAAGAAGATTGTGGAACAGAACAAGGTGTTGTTGTAGAAGCATTTATTAATCCAAAAGATGGAACAGAAATAGAATCTTTGGAAGATCGTATTATTGGAAGATATACAAATAAGAAAATTATTCATCCTGAAACAAAAGAGGTACTTGCAGAAAGAAATACTTATATTACTGAAGTACTTGCAGAAAAGATTATTAAAGCAGGTATTACAAAGGTGCCAATTCGTACTGTACTTACTTGTAAAACACATCAGGGTGTGTGTAGACATTGCTATGGGCGTAACTTAGCTACTGGTCAAATTGTAGAACTTGGAGAAGCTGTTGGAATTATGGCTGCTCAATCTATTGGAGAACCTGGTACTCAACTTACAATGCGTAACTTTAATACAGGTGGTGTTGCAGGTGGAGATGATATTACACAAGGTTTACCACGTGTACAAGATTTATTTGAAGCACGTAATCCAAAAGGAAAAGCAACTATTTCAGAAATTACAGGAAAAGTTATTGATATTGTAGAGGATTCTGGTAAGATTATCATTACTGTTAAGAATGAAGCAGAAACAAGGGAGCATGTTTCTAATTATGGTGCTAAATTAGCTGTAGAAAAAGGAGACGAAGTTATTGCAGGTCAAATGCTTACACATGGTGCTATTTCACCAAAAGAGCTTCTTGCTATTACTGATCCTATTACAGTACAACAATATATCTTATTAGAAATCCAAAAAGTATATCGTTCACAAGGTGTTGATATTTCTGATAAACACGTTGAAATTATTGTAAAACGTATGATTTCAAAAATAAAAATTGTGAATAGTGGAGATTCTTATTTACTTCCAGGTACTATGGTAAATATGTTAGATTTTACAGATATTAATAAAGAACTTATTTTGAAGGGAAAGAGACCTGCTACAGGAAGACCTGTTATTTTAGGTATTACAAAGGCATCTTTAGAGACAGATTCTTTCTTATCTGCTGCATCTTTTCAAGAGACAACAAGAATTCTTACAGATGCTGCTATACATGGTAAAGTGGATCATTTAAATGGTCTTAAGGAAAATGTAATTATAGGTAAACTTATTCCTGCTGGAACAGGTAGTCGTAGGTATTTGGAAACAAATTATGATTTAGAAAATAAATTAATTGATGAAGAGCCACTTGAAGCTTTAGAAAATGAACTAATGGATTAGGACTTTAATTTTTAAAGTCCCCATTTCTTAATATTAAGAAATAATTTTAGGGGGAAAATATGGATAATGAAGTAGAAACTGATGTTTTAATAGGACAACTCATTCAGGAGAGAAATAATAATATGTTGCTACAAGTGCAGCTGCAAAAACTAATAGAACAAAATTCTCAATTTTTAAATATTATACAGAAACAAAATAGTCAAACTTTAGAAGTAATTGAAGAACTTAGAATGTATAGGGAAGAGCTTTATTTGCATAAATGTAATGTTTCCTCTACTTCTGCTTCTTCTATACCAAAATCATCAGAATTTAATCATGAAAGTAATATAAAACAAGAGCAAACTGCTATAGAATATTCTACTGACTCTAGTTCTTCTTTAGAAGAGTTAGTAGAGTTAGAGCTTCGAGGGCTTTGCGTTCCTAAATTTGGTCGTGGTTATTATATTTTGGTTGATGCTATTTGTATGTTATTAAATGACTGTGACATGATGGATTTTAGGATAACAAAAGATATTTATCCTGCTCTTGCTACAAAATATGGTGTTGGTTGGAAGGCTGTAGAAAGAAGTATACGTTATGCTACAGGAAAAATGAAATGTTATTGTTCTCCTGATATATTAGAGGCTTATTTTGGAAAAGGTGTAAAATTAACTGCTACAGCAGTGGTTATGATTATTGCTTCTGAAGTAAAGAAAAAATCTGAAAAACAACAGTATAAAGTAAAACAGTTATGATAACTGTTTCAGACTTTTGACAAAAGAAATTTTGGAAAAAGTCTTTTTTTTATAAAAGGATATTTAGGAAACAGAAATAATTTTTTCATAGAAGGGAAAAAAGTGCTTTACTTATATGTAGCTAATATTCTACGATAAACATGTTTTTGTATTATCGAGTATAATTAATATTTTACTTTGTAGAGATATAATACATATATCACAAAAATAAAATAAAAAAAGATACTGTCTGATATAATTGACTTGAAAGAGAAAAATTATATAAAAGAGTGGTATTTATGGAAATTATAACAGAAGAAATGAGAGGGCAGTATCCAGAAGATAAAGTATGAGTAGATATAAAGTATGTACTTAGAGAGTGTTTACTTTTTGATATACAAGATAAAAAATACTATCAAATAACAGTGATAGATGAATACTCAAGAAAGATTTTATAATAAACAAAAATTTACAGTTGATAAATGTTTACATAGGTATTTTATTTGTGGTATTCTAAATATAGATTAAGAAAGTAGGTAGTAATATGTTAACAAATAGTAAAAGGGGGCAAATTAAGTAAAGGATTTACCCTAATAGAACTTTTAGCTGTTATAGTGGTACTAGCTATAATAGCGCTAATAAGTATTCCTATTATATTAAATGTAATAGAAAAAGCAGAGAAGGGTGCTTTTGAAGATACTGCATATGGGGTGGTGGATGCAGCAAGAATATATTACGCAAATGCATCTTTAGATAAAGGAGTAAAGGAGGAAACCTTTACTTTTCCAGGAGATAAAAGATTAAAATTATCAGGGAAAAAACCACAAAGTGGAAGTGCTGTATTATATGAAGATGGAAAAGTTGCTTTAGCTATATCTAATAATAAATGGTGTGCGACCAAGAAAAAATAAATATAACAGACTATAGTATAGGTGATTGTACAGATGAAACAAAACCAGAAACCCCAAAATCATGTTTTATAGTAAATGAAAATGACCCAAGTGAGATAATAGGATATACTTGTGATAGTAAAATAGTAACGATACCAAGCGAGATAAATGGAGTAGAAATAAAGAAAATAGAGGATAATGCCTTTAAAGACAAAGGACTTACGGAAGTTATTATTCCAGAAGGGATTATAAGTATAGGTAATAGTGCCTTTGAAGGAAATCATCTAACAAGTGTAGTAATTCCGGGAAGTGTGGAAACCATAGGAGATAACGCTTTTAAAAACAATCAACTAACAGAGGTAATAATAGGAGATGGTGTAAAACATATAGGGAATGGTGCTTTTGAAGGGAATCAGCTTACAAATGTAACCATTCCAGGAAGTGTAGAGACGATAGGAGATAACGCCTTTAAAGATAACCAGCTAACGGAAGTAGAGATAGAAGAGGGGGTAAAAAATATAGGCTCAGGGGCCTTTGCTGGAAATGATTTAACAAATGTAAAAATACCAGATAGTGTAGAAAATATAGGAGAAGGAGCCTTTGATAATAATAAAGGGCCTATTGAAATAGAAACAAATACGAAAGAATCTTGCTTTACTGTGAATCCAGATGATCCAAGTGAAATAACAGGATATGTATGTGAAGATAAGATAATATCAATCCCAAAAGAGATAAATGGAGTAGAGATAAAGAAAATAGGAGATAATGTCTTTAAAGATAAAGGAATTACGCATGTAACAATACCAGAAGGAATTATAAGTATAGGAAATAGTGCCTTTGAAGGGAATCAACTTACAAATGTAAAAATACCAAGTACAGTAACAGATATAGGAGAAAATGCCTTTAAAAATAATCAACTTACGAAGGTAGAAGTGCCAGATGAAACCAATATTGGAGAGGGTGCCTTCGATGGAAATGACTTATCAAGTACTGATCAGACAAAAGCAGAAATAAAGAATGTAGATATAAAAACAACAAGTACAATGATAACAGTAAAAGTAGAAGCAGAAGCGGGAAAATTCGGAAGAATAAAAGAATATGAATATAGTATAGATGGTGGAGCTTATAAAAAAGGGACAAGTACCTATACCTTTG
Source organism: uncultured Erysipelotrichaceae bacterium (assembly GCA_951801995.1). GTDB lineage: Bacteria > Bacillota_I > Bacilli_A > RF39 > UBA660 > RUG12867. The sequence goes on along the minus strand of CATOOY010000002.1, from coordinate 1,002 downwards.
AAAATCTAGAGTTTGAATCAGAACATGAAATGGGAATAAAAGTAACAACAGATTCAGGACTAGTAACAGAGAAAAGTGTAAGAGCAACTACTGAAAAAGGAATCCTAAGTGTAACAGCGAATGGATATACAGGAACCTATGATGGAAATGCGCATGGAATAACAGTAACAAGTAGTGGGGCTACGATTAAATATGGAACTACATCAGGAACTTATAATTTAACAAGTTCGCCAACTTATACAAATGCAGGAACCTATACAGTGTACTATCAAGTAACAAGAGCAGGATATAACAGTGTAACAGGAAGTAGAACAATAGAAATAAGTAAAGCAGATGGAGTGGTATTATTGTCGGAAACAAGTGGAATAATAGCAAATAACAAAGAGGAGAAAGCAATTTCAATAATTAAGCATCAAGGTGGAAATTTAAGCTGCTCATCAGAAAAATATCAATATGTGACATGTTCCATAACAGGTCCAATTGATCCATCCGTTCCATACAATGCACTTATTGTAAAATCAACTGGAGCTAACATTATTAGAGATGTTACATCAACGATAACAGTAAGGAGTGCAGCAACAGAAAATTATAATGCAGCTAGTACAACCTATACTGTAACAGTGGCTAAAAATTAAATGCTAGCACTTGGTATATAAATTGTAGGGTACTTTGGGAACGGGAAATATATTAATTGAAGTTATTATTCAAATGAGTCTGTAGTATTTAACACTAAAATGCATATTTCGGTAAGAATCAACTAGAACACAGTCACCTAATATAAGAAAAAATAACAAATATCCAAGGTATTTTTGCAAACGTTATATATTGTATATATCGTTTGCCCCCTACTACTAAATAAAATTAAAAAAAATGATAAAAAAGGAGTTAAAAATGAAAAAAATAAATAAAATAGTATTCGCATTACTAGCATGCATCCTTATAACAGGATGTGGATGTGAAAAAAAAGAAAAAGAAGTAAGGAAAGAAGAAAAGACACCTGTA
>CATOOY010000001.1 GCA_951801995.1 uncultured Erysipelotrichaceae bacterium | reverse complement strand
ATTTATTTTTAGATGTTCTTAATATTTCAAAACCATGTTTATCTATTAACCTAACTAAATATTGGATATTATGTTTAGTGACCCTATATTGGAATTGCAATGCACTTAAAGTATATCCTTCTTTTCTTTTATTATATATATCTACCTTATCATTATAGCTTAATTTACTCATATAAAAACCTCGTTTCTATGTCCAAGAAACGGGGTTCATATCATTAAAATAGTATTTTTATAAATATTTATTAAATTCTCGAATTTCTTTTTCATTCTCTAAACCCGTTTTTTCTAAAGATTCTATAAGCTTCTTTTGTTCCTTAGATAATTTTTTAGGCATAATAATCTTTAAAAGGATATACATATCCCCTTTTCTTCCTGTATTAGGATCCTCTACACCTTTTCCTTTTAAACGGTGTTTTTCACCAGTATTAGATCCAGCAGGAATACTTACTTTTACATTTCCATACAAAGTAGGAACCTCTTTTTTGCAGCCCAAAATAGCTTCTGTAATCGTTAAAGGAAGAGTAACATAAATATCTTCTTCATCTCTTTGATATAAAGAATGTTCTTTAACCCTAAATTCTAAATAAACATCACCATTAGGTCCACCATTCTCACCAACTTCACCCTTACCAGGAATACGAAGCCTATTACCTGTATCAACACCAGCAGGAATTTTCACCTTTATATTTTTATTTACTTTTTGATAACCTTTTCCATGACATGAAGAACAAGTAGAAGAATAACTTACGCCTTTCCCACCACACTTATCACATGTTGTTTTTGATTGGAAAGTTCCAAACATAGTTCTTTGTGAAACAGTAATGGTACCTTTTCCACCACATTTATCACATGTCTTTTCACCATGTCCACCTTTTCCATCACAATTTTCACATTCTTCTGTAGTATCAATATTAACACTTTTTGTAAGACCAAAAGCAGCCTCTTCAAAAGTAAGATCTACATAACGAAGGATATCTCTTCCCTTAGAAGCATAAGATCCACTTCTAGAAAATCCACTTCCAAAGCCAAATCCTCCACCAAAAATATCACTGAAAATATCAGAAAAATCAAATCCAGAAAAATCAAATCCAGAAAAATCAAATCCAGAAGATCCCCCTGCTCCATTATTATCAAAAGCAGCATGTCCAAATTGATCATATTGCTTTCTCTTATTTTCATCAGACAAAACAGCATAAGCCTCTTGTGCTTCTTTAAATTTTTCAGCAGCATCAGGTTCTTTAGAAACATCAGGATGATATTTCTTAGCTAATTTTCGAAAAGCACTTTTTATTTCTGCCTCACTAGCACTTTTAGAAACACCAAGTACCTCATAATAATCTTTTTTATTCAAAACAATCACCTACTTATTTTATAAATTTTTAAGTTCTTCTAATTTTTTAGCAAAGAAATCAAAAGCACTTTGCATAATAGAGGTATCACACATGTCAATACCAATTGTTTTTAATATTTCAAGTGGATAATCCTTTCCACCACTTCCTAAAAAGGTCAAATATCCCTTCTTCATTTTTTCATCACCAGATAAAATTTTACTAGCAATATAAATAGCACACGCAAGTCCTGTCGCATATTTATAAGTATAAAATGGGGTATAGAAATGGGGAATCCTAGACCATTCATATTTTATTTCATCATCACTAACAATATAGGAACCATAATATTTCTGATTTAAATCATAATAAATAGAATTAAATAAATCAGCAGTCAAAGAAATGCCTTCTGCTTCTTTATCATGTGTAATCATTTCAAATTCAGCAAATTGTGTCTGCCTATAAATAGTACTTTTAATTTTATCTAACATGTCAACTAAATAAAACTTCTTTTCTTCCTTATCATCTGTGTAATGATATAAATAGTCATTTAACAAAACTTCATTGACAGTAGAAGCAATTTCAGCAAGAAAAATAGGGTAATCATGATAAGTATAACTTTGATATTTTTTAGAATAATAAGAATGCATAGCGTGTCCAAGTTCATGTGCCATTGTACTTACAGAATCAATATCACCAGTGTAATTTAGTAACACATAAGGTGTAGAATCATAAGTAGACCACTGATAGGCACCTGATTTTTTTCCCCTATTTGGATATTTATCAATCCATCTTTCAGAAAAAGACTTCTTCAAATCTTCTATATATTCTTTTCCAAGTGGCTTCAAAGCATTTAATATAATATTTTTACCTTCTTCAAAAGTAAATTTCTTATCAATGTTTTTTGTAATAGGAACATATATATCATACATATGCATTTCATCAAGATGCAAAATATCTTTTCGAACCCTCATGTACTCATGTAATAAAGAAAAATTATCATGGGTTACTTTTATAACATTTTTATATAGTGATAATGGAATATTATCACTATATAAACTCATCTCTAGAGGTGAAGAAAACCCTCTCACTTTGCTTAAAAAGAAGTCTTCCTTAACCATACCTTTTTGTAAAGCGGAAACAGTATGATTATGCTTTTGCCAAAAATTATACATAGCAGAAAAAGCATCCTTACGCACCCTTCTATCTTTACTTATCATAAAAGTATGATAAGTACTATTTGTAACAGTTACTTCTTTTCCATTTTCATCTTTTATTGTTCCCAGATAAAGATCGGCATTATCTAAATTATAAAAAGCTTCTTCTGGTGTTCCAAAAGCACTTAAGGCTTTAGAAATAATTTCCTCTTCCTTTTCACTTAAAGTATACTTTTCATAACGAAACATTTTCTGTATAGAAAATGAATAAGGTTTCAATTTTTCATTTTTAGAAATATATTCTTTTGCAAGAGTATAACCACCTTTTATTATTTCAGGACTTGCAAAAGTTAAAGCCTCTACTGTATCATCCATCATTTTTTCAGACTTCATCTTTAAATCCGTCGCTTCTGTAAAAGTAGAATCCTCATCTGCACAAAGATGTGCATATACATATAAATTAAGCAAATCTCTCTCAATTTTTTCATCCAAAACTAGGTAATCATAAAAGGAATTTTCATCTTCCATGATTTTACCTTTATAAGAAAGAGCTTTTTTTAAATTAGCATCTACTTTTTCTTTTATAGAATTAAATTCTTTTTCATTTTTGATAAAACGTGTTAAATCCCAAGTATCTTCTTTCACTACATCTTTTCTATCTACTAGTTCCATATTTTCTCCTTTTACAAGACAAAGTTCTAGAAACCTAGAACTTCCTCTTTTTATTTTTCCTCAAATTCAGCATCTACTACTTCTTCATCATCTTTTTTCTTTTTAGAATCTTTTTTTCCTTCTTCTTTTTGTGCTTCCTTAGCAGCTTCTTCATAAACCTTTGTAGCAAAAGCCATAGCTGTTTCTTGTAATTTGTCTTTTTTAGTTTTAATATCCTCTAAATCATCTTTAGATAAAGCTTCTCTTAAATCTTTCATTTCTGCTTCTGCTTTTTCTTTCTCTTTTGCATCTACCTTATCCCCAAGATCTTTAAGTGATTTTTCAGTAGCAAAAATTAATTGTTCTGCTTCATTTTTAATCTCTGCTTCTTCTTTGCGTTTTTCATCAGCTTCACGATTTGCCTCTGCCTCTTTTACCATTTTATCAATTTCTTCATCTGATAAATTCGTAGAAGCTGTAATAGTAATAGATTGTTCTTTATTAGTACCCAAATCCTTTGCTTTAACATTTACAATACCATTTGCATCAATATCAAACGTAACTTCAATTTGTGGAATACCTCTTGGAGCAGGTGGGATATTAGTAAGTTGAAAGTTTCCAAGTGTTTTATTATCAGCAGCCATACTTCTCTCCCCTTGTAAAATATGAATATCTACTGCAGGTTGATTATCAGCAGCTGTAGAAAATACTTGACTTTTACTAGTTGGAATAGTTGTATTTTTTGGAATAAGAACTGTACAAACACCACCAAGTGTTTCAATTCCAAGAGAAAGTGGAGTAACATCTAATAAAACAATATCATTTACATCACCAGTAAGAACTCCACCTTGTATAGCAGCACCCATAGCAACAACCTCATCAGGATTTACACCCTTAGAAGGTTCCTTACCAAGTTCTTTTTTAATTAATTCTTCTACTTTTGGTATTCTAGTAGAACCACCAACAAGAAGTACCTTATCAATATCTTTTGCTTTTAAATTAGCATCTTTTAAAGCAATACGTACAGGATCTAAAGTAGACTCTAATAAATCATCAACAAGTTCCTCAAATTTAGCACGTGTCAAACTCGTTTCTAAATGAAGAGGCCCATCTTCTCCTTGTGTCAAAAATGGTAAAGAAATCTCTGTAGTAGTCATACCAGACAAATCCTTTTTCGCTTTTTCAGCAGCATCTTTAATTCTCTGCATAGCCATTTTATCTTTTGCTAAATCAATTCCATTTTCTTTCTTAAATACATCCACTAAGTAATCCATGATTCTCTCATCAAAGTCATCTCCACCAAGTTTATTATTTCCACTTGTTGATTTTACTTCAAATACACCATCACCAATTTCCAGAATAGAAACATCAAATGTTCCTCCACCTAAATCATATACAAGAATTTGTTCTGTCTTATCTTGCTTATCAAGACCATAAGCAAGCGCTGCTGCTGTTGGTTCATTGATAATTCTTTTTACATCTAAACCAGCAATCTTACCAGCATCTTTTGTAGCTTGTCTTTGTGAATCATTAAAATAAGCTGGAACAGTAATAACAGCTTCTGTAACCTTTTCACCTAAATAATTTTCAGCTGTCTTCTTTAAATCTTCCAAAATCATAGCAGAAATTTCTTGAGGAGTATATTTTTTACCATCCATTTCTACTTTTTCTTTGGTTCCCATTAAACGTTTTACAGAATACACTGTATTTTTATTGGTAATCATACCTCTTTTCGCTTTTTCCCCAACAATAATACTTTTATCCTTAGCAGTAGCAACTACAGAAGGAGTCGTTCTATTTCCCTCAGCATTAGCAATTACTTTGGATGTATCTCCTTCCCATACAGATACACAACTATTTGTTGTACCTAAATCAATTCCTATTATTTTTCCCATAATTTATCTCTCCTTTTCTATTATTCGCTAACCTTTACCATAGCAGCTCTTATTACTTTATCTTTAAGTAAATATCCTTTTTGAAGGACTTCTAAAATCATACCAGGTTCTACCCCTTCTCTTACCTCTGTCATAACAGCTTCATGATACGTAGGATCAAATGCTTTATTGCTTCCATCAATTGCCTTTACCCCATATTCTTCTAGAGCTTTTACCAAATGACAATAAATCATTTTAAAACCAGCTAAGAATTTAGAAAGTTCATCGTCTAAGTTTTCATCATCTAACCCAATAGCTCTTTCAAAATTGTCAAGTGTAGGAAGTAATTCTTTCACCATATCCTCATTCGCATATTTCAGCATATAACTTACTTCTTCATCTTTTCTCTTTCGATAATTAATTAAATCAGCCTTAGAAGCCAGTATTTTTTCTTCTAGATCTTTTATTTTATTTTGTAAATTTTCTATTTCTTTTTTACTTTTATCTTTTTTATCTCTTTTTTTGCATTCTTTTGTAGAAGAAGTAGAACGATCTGTTTCATCCAAAGAAACAGTTTGCCTAATTTCCTCTACATTCTCTACTGTTTTATTCTCTTCCATATTACTTCCTTTCTATATTTTCCACAATATAATTTAAAAGAGTTATTACTCTGTCATATTCCATTCTTTTTGGGCCAATAAGTGCGATAGTACCCTCTTCACCATCTACAGAATATTTTGTTTTAATAACAGTTACATCTTCATCAAATTCATTTTCACTACCAATATAAATATGAATACCATCTAAATCTTCTTTGATATTTCCAATAATATCTTTATCTTCAAATTTTTCTAAAATACTTCTTATTTTGCTAGCATCGTTAAATTCAGGTTCACGAAGCATATTACTGGTATTGGTAACTTTCACATTTTGCATACTTGAAATATCATCAAATACATGGTAAAAAGCATTAAATAAAAATTCCTTTTGCTTGATTTCATTTTGAATAATAGGTTTTACCTTATATTCTAATTTGGTACTAACTTCATCAATAGGTGTTCCCACAATATGTTTATTGATAATATCTACAATTCCTTTGATTTCATTTAAAGATACTTTCTCCTCTAAATGCATTCTTTGATGTTCTACATGTCCCCTATCTGTTACTACAATCGCAACAAAAGCATTCTCATTTGTGTCATCCAAGGAAATAACTTCTACTTTACTTACTAAATTATCTTTAGAAGAAGATCCAAGAACAATAGAAGTATAACTTGTAATTTCTGATACAATTTCCATACTTTTTAAAATAGTATCTGATAACATCAAAGAATTATTATGAAAAATTTGTTGAAGTTTTAAAACATCATCACCAGTTAACTTTTTAGGTTCCATTATATGATCTACATAATAACGATATCCCTTTTCAGAAGGCACTCTTCCTGAAGAAGTATGTGTTTTTTCAAGTAATCCTGCTTCCTCTAAAAAACTCATTTCATTTCGTATTGTCGCACTTGAACAATTTAATGTTTCACATAAAGATTTAGAGCCAACAGGACGAGCCGTTTTTATATAATCTTCAACAATAAGCTTAAGTAACTTTGTTTGCCTACCATTAATCATAAACGCCTCCCTCTTTATACATTATGATGTAACTATTATAATTTATGCATATTTTTAGCACTCTTATTTTGTAAGTGCTGTTACAAGTATAACGCTATAAAATAGCATTGTCAAGTATTGAGTGCTAATTTTTTGCATTTACACAATTTCCCATAAAAAAAGTCCCTTCAAAGAAGAAACTTTAAATCCAAACACCAAAAGCAATAGATGCCATACTTAAAATAAGACCAAAAACCCAAAATAATTTTACTATATCTCTTTCTTGCCATCCCATTTTTTCCATATGGTGATGTAAAGGAGCCATTAAAAATACTTTTTTATTAAAATATCTACCCGCTATCATTTGAATCACACAGGTAAGTGTTTCAATAACAAATACACCCGCTACTACAATTAAAGTAATCTCATGACTTGTTAAAATGGCAATAGCAGCTAAAGTAGCTCCCAAAGATAAAGAACCAGTATCTCCCATAATAACCTTGGCAGGGTAATCATTATATACCAAAAATCCAAGCAACGACCCTACCAGTATAAAGCAAAAAATAGCAATATCTTCATGACCATCTAACCAAGTAGTCCCCCAAGCAATCATACCAAAAGCTACAAAAGCCATAACAGAAAGACCACCAGCAAGCCCGTCTAAACCATCTGTGATATTAACTGCATTAGAAGTAGCTACAAGTACCAATAAAATAAATAAACAGAAAAATACTCCCATAGGAATCTTTATATTCAGTGTATAAATATAAAGTCTTGGTTCATTCCCACTTTTTACATATAAAATATAAAATACAATAGCTATTAAAATTTGCCCCAATAATTTTTGCCATTCTTTTAAACCTTCATTATTATGTCTTCTAATAATTAAATAATCGTCTACAAATCCCAATAATGCATAAGCTACAAAAACAAACAAAACAATAAACAAATGATCTGTAAATTGAATTTTGTTCGTAAGAAGCAAAAAAAGAACAGTAAGCAAAGTAGGAATAATAAAAATCAATCCACCCATTGTAGGCACTCCGTCTTTTGCCTTATGCTTTTTTGCTAAAAATACACTTATTTTTTGTCTTACCTTTATTTTTTTTAGCAAAGGTATAAATATAAGTCCTAAAATAACTGCTATAACAAATCCTATCATCATTGATAAAATTGCTTTTGCCAAAATTAACATGTTCCCATCTCCTATAAATACTTCATTACAATTTCTTTATCATCAAAATGCTTTTTCTTTCCATGAATAAGTTGATAATGTTCATGACCTTTTCCAAGTACTAATAATATATCATTTTGTGTAAGCATCTTTACGCCCTTACAAATTGCTTTTTCACGATCTACAATCCATTCATAATTTGTTGCACATAAACCTTCTTTCATATCCTGAAAAATAGATTCTGGATCCTCACTACGAGGATTATCACTCGTAAAAATAACAAAATCACTATAAGTAGTTGCAATAGAAGCCATAATAGGCCTTTTAGTTCTATCACGATCTCCTCCACAACCAATAATAGTATATATATTTCCATCTGTAAGAGAAGAAGAACACTTAAGTACTTTCTCTACAGCATCTGGTGTATGTGCATAATCAATGAGTATCGCATTATTATTATAACGTATTTTTTCCATTCTTCCAACAGGTGGAGATAAATTTTCGACAATTTCTGCTGTAAAGTATAATTTTTCTTCTATTAATACACTAAGAACAGAAACAAGATTATATATATTATATTCTCCTAACAGCTGTGTTTTATATACATTTTTTCCATGAAAATGAGAAAGAGAAAATATACTTTCTAAAGCATCACTTTTTATTAACTCTATTTGATAATCACTCCCATTTTGAAATCCATAAGTAATATTTTGATTTTGCTTTTTCAAAAACTTATCTTTATAAAAATCATCGTTGTTTATAATAGCTTTCCCATTTTCTTTCAATTTATAAAATAATTTTTCTTTAGCACCTGCATAATTTTCCATTGTTTTATGATAATCCAAATGATCCTGCGTCAAATTTGTATAAATAGCATAATCAAATAAAAGTCCATCTACTCGTCCAAAAGAAAGAGCATGACTACTTACTTCCATAATAACATATTCACATTTTTTATCCTTACAATGAAGTAGTAAAGCATATAAATCCAATAAATCAGGAGTAGTATTAGATAATTCTTCTATCTTGTCATCTATATAAAATCCAATGGTTCCAATATAAGCAACTTTTTTATCAAGCAAACGTAAAGCCTCATAAAGTAAAAAAGCAGTTGTCGTTTTTCCATTCGTACCCGTCACGCCAATAAATTTCATATTTTTTATATCTGAATAATAATTGTTTTCCAAATACTCTTTTAAATATTTTCTTGTATCAGAAACAATTTCAAAAGGAATAGAATACATTCCTTTTGAAGCAACAATCTTAGAAGCACCTCTTTCTATCGCTTCTTTTATAAAATCATGCCCATCATAGGTAAAACCACGAATAGCAACAAAAATATCCCCCTTTTGTATCTTTCTAGAATCCGTTTTTATTTTCAATTCCAACACCTCACTATAGTTTATGGGATATATATAAAAAAGTTTGTAAAAGAAAAATATATAGCAAAATCACTATATATTTCTATAAATAAATCAAATTCATATTTAACTATATTTTTATCTTGATAAAATAGTATTTAAATAATCTAAAACTACCTGTTTATCATTAAAAGGAATTCTATCATTTCCTATTAACATAAATTCCTCATGCCCTTTTCCAAGAATCAGTAAAACATCATTTTCTTGAAGGAAAGAAATTCCCCTTTGGATTGCATTTTTTCTATCCAAACAAACCTCATAATTACTAACTTTAGCACCATCTAAAATATCATCTATAATTTGATTAGGATCTTCATCATGAGGATCATCATTGGTAAGAATTACTTTTTTAGCATGAGAAGTAACAATATCAAACATAATAGGTCTTTTGGATCTATCTCTTCCACCAGTACATCCAAACACTACATACATATTTCCTTTTAATACTTCCTTTACTGTATTTATAATTTTTTCAAAAGCATCTGGTGTATGTGCATAATCTATAATAATATTATTATTCTTATATTTTACCATATCCATTCTACCAACAGGAGCTACTAAATTAGGTATAACTCTTTCCACATCATAATTAGAAATACCCATTTCTCTTAAAATAGCAACTACCCCCATCACATTATAAACATTATACTTGCCAATAAGCTTCATACAAAGTTTAAAAATATTATCTTTATATTGATAGGAAAATTGAGAGCCTAAATGATTCATATGATACGAAGTTATCTGATAATCACTTTTTTCAAATCCATAAGTGATATTTTGGTTTTGAGAGAGTAAAAAATAATCTTTATATGGATCATCTATATTTACAAATGCTTTTCCACCTTTTTTTAATTTTTTAAATAAAATTTGTTTTGCAAGTGCATAATTCTCCATTGTTTTATGATAATCTAAATGATCTTGTGTCAAATTAGTAAAAAGTACATAATCAAATTCATAACCTTCTATTCTAGGATATGCAAGAGCATGACTACTAACTTCCTGAATAACATAAGAACATCCATGTTCTTTAGCTTGCATAAATAAATCATATAAATCCCATATATCTGGACAAGTATTTGGTAAATACATCACCTTTTCATCTAAATAAAAACCAACGGTTCCAATATAGGCAACCTTTTCACCAAGAGAACGTAGAGCTTCGTAAAGTAAAAAAGCAGTGGTTGTTTTTCCATTTGTACCCGTCACACCAACTATTTTCATACCCTCCAATTGGGAATTGTATTCTTTTTTCAAATAATTAACTAAATATTCCCTACTATTTTCCACAATTTCATAAGGAATAGAATAAGTTCCTTTTTCAGCAATAATTTTTGAAGCTCCATTTTCTATAGCTTTAGGAATAAATTCATGACCATCATGAAGAAATCCCCCTATCGCAACAAAAATATCCCCTTTTTTTACTTTTCTTGAATCTGCAGTAATATTTACCATCTATAACACCTCTTCTAATTGTCATTAGAAATAGGAAGAAAATCTTCCTTATAAAAAGATTTTACTTTTCCTATATTTTTATAATTTAACTCATACTTCATTTTATTATAAGCAGTTAAATCTAATTCTACCTTATTTATCATCTTATCTTTCTCATAAGTTATAATATAAATATTTCCTTTTATATCTATTTCCTCATTCTGATAAAGTCTTGCAAAATCATGAACAGAAAGAATATATTCTTTTTTTATCAATTTATCTGCATATTCAGTTTTACTATTTTGCTTTGCCTTTTTTATATAAGTATATAACATAGAAGGAGACAAACGTTCTAATGATAAAGAAAATGGAGTAGGAATTTCCACTAATGTATTTTTTATCTGATATAATTTATGATCTTCAAAATAATATTTTTCTAAAGTATCTCTTACCTGAAAAACCTGTTTTTGTTTATAACGATATCCATCTATATTCATATATTTAACAGGTTCATCTACAATTCCCAAATAAGTAATATTGTAATAAAATTCATAATTGTCATAAAAAGAAAAAGAAATCGTTTTTTGACTTGAATTTGTTCCTTCTAAATAAGAAATATTCGCACGTTCAAAATCAATAATAGCTCCAATCAAAATAAAAAATAAAATATAACCAGCAAGCTGAATCATTGCTCTATTTCTTCTATTTGCCCAAACCTGCTTAAATTTGTTTTCTACTTTCTTTTTTTCTTCCATACTAATCTATCACTTTTCCTACTAATTTTTCCTTTTCTTGAATACCATTAATAAAATCGGCACCTTTCATTTTTTGTTTTCCAGAAGCTTGTACCACAGTCAAAATAATCTCTCCATTCGAAACCTTTACTCCAATACCTTCTTTATATAGATTTGTAATTTGACCATCCAACAAATCAGGATAATATCCATCAGACATTGCTACTTCCCACACCTTCAAAATCTTACCATCCAATACACAAAAAGCCCCAGGAAAACTATTTAATCCACGAACCTGATTATAAATTTCACGCTTTGTCTTTGAAAAGTCTATTTTTTCATCTTCTCTTTTTATATTAAATGCATAAGTAACCTTACTACTATCTTGTGAAATTCTATCATTCGTGCCCTCTATAATAGAAGGAAATGTTTCTAACAATAAATCTCTTCCAATTATGCTTAACTTGTCATGCAAAGTAGAAGCAGTATCTTCCTCTAAAATTGGAATTTCTCTTGTAGAAATAATATCACCAGCATCCATTGCCTTTGTCATATACATAATAGTAATTCCCGTATTTTTATATCCATTCATAATAGCTCTATGAATAGGCGCACCACCTCTTAATTTAGGTAAAAGAGAAGCATGCACATTAATACAAGCAATAGTAGGAAGTTGTAAAAGTGTAACAGGAAGAATTTGACCATAAGCACAAGTTACAATAATATCTGGTTTCCATGCATAAATTTCTTCTTCGGCATCTACAATTTTCTCAGGCTGAATAACAACGATATTATGTTTTAAAGCAACTTTTTTAATAGGCGTTTCTAAAACCTTCCCCTCTCTTCCTACCTTACGATCTGGTTGAGAAACAACACCAACTACTAAATAATTTTCTATAAGTCCTTCTAAAATAGGAACAGCAAATGTAGGAGTACCCATAAATACAACTCTTAAAGTTTTTTTCACTTCAATGTCTTCAATATTCATCTTATCACCTAATAATATTGTATCATAAAAAAAACAATTCTCCTATATAGCATTCGGATTTAAATCAATTTCAACATGTATCTTTTTCTCTAATTTATATTTTTGTTCTATATACATAAGATTTTGAATAATATCTTCTTTCTTTTTGTACTTTAAAATAATTTGAAAATAATAAAAATCATTTTTTTTAGGAAAAAGGGAAGCAGCAGGACCTAAAATAATACTTTTATGATCCTCCTTATCTAAAAAAGAACGTATTTTTTGGCTTTCATTAAATGCCATATCTTCATATTTAGAACGGATAGAAATAAGTGCAAGATCATAGTAAGGTGGATATTTAAGTATCTTTCGAAGACGCATCTCCTCCTTATAAAAAGATGCATAATCATGCTTAGAAGCACACGTAATACTATAATGATCCATATTAAATCCCTGGAAAATAACCTCTCCTACTTTTTCTCTTCTCCCTGCCCTTCCAGCAACTTGATTTAAAAGTTCAAAAGTTCTCTCCCCACTTCGAAAATCAGGAATATACAAAGTAGCATCTGCATTTAATACCCCTACTAATGTAACAGAATCAAAATCATGACCTTTTGCAATCATCTGTGTTCCTACCAAAATATCATATTTTTTACTTTTAAAATCATTCACAATTTTACTATAAGCATTTTTAGTAATAGTTGTATCTGCATCCATCCTTAAAATACGAGCATTTTGATATATAGCCTGTAATTCCTCTTCTACTTTTTGAGTGCCCATTCCATAAGAATCTATCTCAGTATCCCCACAAACAGAGCAAACTCGCATAACAGCTTTACCATAGCCACAATAATGACAACGCATAGTGTGAGAAGCCTTATGATACGTAAGAGGAATATCACAATGTGGACAAGCATCTGTATATCCACAAGAATGACATGTGGTTATTCTTGCATACCCCCTTTTATTTAGTAAAATCATCACTTGTTCTTTTTTGTCTAATCTCTCTTGTATCTTATCCAAAAGCAAATGAGAAAAAATAGAGTATCCATTTTTAATTTCATCACGCATTTGTATAAGATATACCTTAGGGAGAACGGTATGAAGACGATTTTTCATCTCTAAAAGTGTATAAATACCTGTCAAAGCTCTTGTATAACTTTGAATAGAAGGTGTAGCACTTCCAAAAATCACTTTTGCTTGATGATATCTTCCTCTAAATAAGGCAATATCACTTGCATGATAACGTGGAATATTCTCCTGCTTATAAGAAAGAGAATGTTCCTCATCTAAAATAATAATACCTATATTAGTAAGAGGAGCAAAAATAGCACTCCTTGCACCAATAACAATAGATACTTCCTTTTTTTCAATCTTTCTCCATTCATCATACTTTTCCCCGTTGGATAATTTACTATGTAAAACAGCAATTTTACTTCCAAAACGATTCGTAAATTTTTGAATAAACTGTGGTGTTAAACTAATTTCAGGAACCAAAATAAGTGCCTCTTTCCCCTCTTTCAAAACAGAATCTATTAATGACATATAAACTTCCGTTTTTCCACTTCCAGTAACACCATGTAATAAAAAAGGAGTAAACCCATCTCTTTGAATAACATTATCACATACTTTTTGCTGTTCTTCTGTAAGCGTAACTACTTGTCTTTTTTCGTCTTGTTTCACTTGAAATCTATATATTTCTTTCTTTACCTCAGAAACAATATTTTTTCTAAGTAAAGTAGTAAGAGCCGAAGAAGATATAGCAGAAAGTTCCTTTTTTAAAATCATCTCATTTAATAAAAAACAATCCAAAATCATTTTTCCTGGTTTAGAAGAAACATTTTTTATTGCCTCCTTATAAGGCTGAACAAGAACTATATAAGTAGCATATTTTTTAGAAACATTACAATTATTTTTAGCCTTTAAAGCACTAGGAAGCATTGTCTGATACGCTTGTATCTGTGTAGAAAGAGTTTTTTTACTAATATAAGCACCTATTGAAAGCAATTCCGCATTTAAAACAGGATCCTCATCTATTAATTCCAAAATATCCTTTACTTTATAATCTATAGAAACTTGTTCTACTATACGAAGAACAAACCCTTCCAACTTTTGATTTCCAAAAGGAACCTTTACCCGACACCCTATTTTCACCTTTTCTTCTAAAAAAGAAGGTATTTTATAAGTAAATGTTTTGTCAAGATTTTTTGCTTTTAACTCTGTAATTACTTCTGCATACATAGTATCACCTAATATCATTATAGCATAACAAAACATTTGTTTGACAAAAAAAATACATTATGACAAATGTATTAAATCGTTACTCACTTCTTCTAAAGCTTTCCCTATTTCTTTTTGTGACTTATACTCTTCCTCTTTCATTTGATAATGGTTTGTATTTTTCATTTCATGTGCTCGTTTCGCTATAACATTTACAAGCAAATATTTAGAACCAATCTTATTTAGTAAACTATCAATTGAAGGATAAATCATATTATCATCTCCTATTATTAGGATATAATATCTTAACAAAAAATGCAAGAAACTATGATTTTTTTGACATTAATTGACAATTATAAAAATGTAAACAAATTAAAATGTAATAATTTCATAAAGTAATTGTGGCGGAGAAACTACTTGTTCTGTTATTACAAATGCTTCCTTTAAAATAGAAAAGTCTATATTAGTAGTATAATATATTGTAGCAAGACTCTCTCCTTTTTTTACAAAATCTCCTACCTTTTTATGCAAAACAATCCCTACACCATAATCAATTGTATCCCCTTCCCTTTTTCTACCAGCACCTAAATCGTGCACATATTTTCCTATTATCTCTGCATCAACTTTTTTAATATATCCCATCTCTGTACTAATAAATTCCTTTGTCTGTGATGAAATAGCTATATGATTGACATCTCCATGTTGCCATTTTACCAATTCTAAAAATTTATTATAAGCACTACCATCGTATAGTTTTTGAAGCAATTGTTTTTTTGCATCTTCTATCTCCATTCCACTAGCAAAATGAACCATATAAGATCCTAAATGTAAAACAAGATTTTCCAAATCCTTAGGTCCTTTTCCCCTTAAAGTATCTATAGCTTCTTGTACTTCTAAACCATTCCCAACAGCCAAACCAAGAGGTTCATCCATAGCACTTAACAAACAAATAGTTTTCTTTCCATACTTATTTCCTATTTTAACCATAAGAGTAGCAAGCTTTCTTGCATCTTCTAAATTTTTCATTAAAGCTCCATTTCCTACTTTAACATCTATAACAAACTTATCAGCACCAGAAGCAAGTTTCTTACTCATAATACTAGTAGCAATTAAAGGAATAGAAGAAGTGGTTCCACTTACATCACGCAAAGCATACAATTTTTTATCTGCTGGAACAAGATTCCCTGTCTGTGCAGCAATAACAACTCCTATACTTTGAATTTGTTTTTCTAAATCTTCCTTAGAAATAGATGTTTGCAAGCCATCAATAGAGGCTAATTTATCAATCGTACCACCCGTATATCCTAATCCTTTTCCACTCATTTTAGAAATAAAAACACCTAAAGAAGAAACAAGAGGAGCCAAAACAAGTGTCGTTTTATCTCCAATTCCTCCTGTAGAATGTTTATCCACTTTTGTTCCAGGAATAAAAGAAAGATCAACCACTTCACCACTATGTAGCATAATATCAGTAAGAGAAAAAATTTCCTCTTCTGTCATTCCATTAATACAAATAGCCATCAAAAAACTACTCATTTGATAATCAGGAATTTGTCCTTGCACAAAACCGTCAATACTATAAAATAATTCATCTCTAGTTAGCTCTTTTCCTAATCTTTTTTTATCTATAATTTCTAATATATCCATAGAAAAAACCTCTCTCTATTTTTATTATATCATGAAATCCAATTATAGATAATACTTTTTGTAACATTCTACAAAGACTGTCATTTTATGCATTAGACATTTTATAGACAAAACCCAAAATTATTTTTTACTAGAAAGAAATGTGACTTTCTCTGCTACAACCTCTAATACTTTTCTAGGATATTCATCATCTACCTCAATTTTACGAGATTGAATACGACCTTTCACACCTACTAAATCTCCTTTTCGACAATATTCACTTGTATTTTCTGCAATTCCTTCCCACAAAACACAAGAAATATAATCTGTATCATATTCCCCATTCATGTTTTTATAGCTTCTTGGAACAGCAAGTGTTATATTGGTCACCTTTTTTCCTGTTCCTGTTTCATTTAATTCAGGATCCTTCACAAGTCTCCCTACAATAACTGTTTGATTTAACACAGTCATTCCTCCTTCCAAGCTCACTATAACAACAGAACAAAAAAAAGACAAATAAAGAAAATTATCACTTTGTCCTTTTGTTTTATATTATTTTTTTATTTCTTTTACAAATATTAAAAAATAGTACATGATACAACGTAAATATATATATTTGCACTATTTACAATCAAGATGATATGTATAGTTAGTAATTTTTCTTGTTTTGCTATCTACAGTTATTGTAACATAAGACGAATCTTTACAAGACGATAATTTTTTTAAATCAAATTTTTGGCCCACATTTTTATTCACATTTTTGAAAGCCTCAATAGAAATATCATTTTGTAATTGCCCACTTACATTTTTCATATATTCTTCATAATAAACTGTAGCATGCTTTTTCATTTCATTTTGCCATTCTTGATTTTTATTCTTTCCACAACCAGTTATAATAAACATTATAAAACATAAACATAATATTTTTTTCACATCTTCACCCCTTTAAAAATAATTTTTAAGCAAATGATTTAATTCTACTGCATATTCCATAGGAAGTTCCTCACGGAGTTTATCAATAAATCCCATCATCAAAAGCTCCTTTGCCTTCTCTTTTGGAACACCTCTACTTTGTAAATAAAAAAGTTTTTCTTCACTTATTCTAGATACAGTCGCTTCATGATTGAGAAAAGAACTTTCATTTTCTACAATATTAGTAGGAATAGTATCACTCTTTGATTTCTCATCTAAAATAATTGTATCACATTTGATACTACTTTGAGAACCAGCTGCATGCCTATTTATATAAACTTTTCCACGATAATTCGTCTCTCCCCCATCTAAAGCAATAGATTTACTAATAATATTACTTTTAGTATGAGGTGCTAAATGGATCATTTTCGCACCAGTATCTTGCTTTTGATTTCCTTTAGAAATTGCAACAGAAATACAATTTCCCTCTGCATATTCCCCATCTAAAATACAACAAGGATACTTCATATTTACTTTTGAACCGATATTTCCATCAATCCATTCCATTTTTCCATAAGAAGAAACAAAGGCCCTCTTTGTTACTAAATTATAAACATCTGTAGACCAGTTCTGGATAGTTGTATATCTACAACTAGCATGTTTTCCTACAAAAATTTCTACAACAGCTGCATGTAAAGAATCATCTGTATAAGTAGGTGCAGTACAACCTTCCATATAATGTAAATGGCTATCCTCATCTACAATAATAAGTGTTCTTTCAAATTGTCCCATACTTTTGCTATTGATACGAAAATAACTTTGTAATGGTCTATCAATAGTAGTATGAGGAGGTACATATATAAAAGTTCCACCACTCCAAACAGCACCATTTAATGCTGTATATTTATTTTCATCGTATTTTACAAGCTTATTAAAATACTTTTTAAAAAGTTCTGGATATTTTTTTAAAGCTGTATCTGTATCACAGAAAATAATATTTTTATCTTCTAATTCTTTTATCATATTATGATAAATAACTTCACTTTCATATTGTGCACCAATACCACCTAAATATTTTTTTTCAGCATCTAAAAGTCCTAAATGATCAAAAGTATCTCTTGCTTCTTTAGGAACTTGTTTCCAATTATTATGAACCTTATCATCTATTTTTTTATAATATGTAATAGAATGAAAATCAAAAGAAAAAGAAGGACCAAAAGGAGGATTTTTCTGTTTTTGAAAAGTCTGAAAAGATTTTATTCTAAAATCTCTCATCCATTTTGGTTCTTTTTTAATTGTAGAAAGTTCTTCTATCATATTTAGATTTAAAGATTTATGCTTCATATCATCACCATAACTTTATTATACTATAAAAAGCATACTATGAATGTGCTTTTTCTTGCTTTTCCCTTTTTCTAAAAAAAATTCATGAATCTTTTTTACTTGTTGATACAATAACTGTCTTTGTTCTAAAGTATAATCTCTAGGAAGAGGTGCAAGAGAATGTACCTGATATTCCCCAATTTTTATTTGACAAATATCATCCACCTTATCTACAATAGCTTCTCTAATAATTGGATATATTTTGCCAATTATAAGATTAATAACTTTATTTTCCATCACATAAACAGGATATGTTTCTGTTTGTTCATCCCATCCAAGATGAGCGTAAGGATAATCCTTAAAAATCTCTATACATCTCAAAAAGGTAGCTAATTTTACAGGCTACATACATTCTTTCATTTTAATTTTTTTTGTCTGCCAAACCATAATTCTCTCCTATTACTTTTTGTATCCCCCACCAAGGAAGTAAGGCACACTTTTTTCGATTTGGTTGTTTACATATATCATTATAAACAATAGCATTTCCTAATATATTTTCATCATATTCTTTTTCATCAATCATATTTTTATAATTTTGCAAAATATACTCAGCTTCTTTTAAAGTTTTTCCAATCAATATTTCAATCATAATAGAAGTTGCACTTGTACAAATTGCACAAGCTTCCCCATCAAAACGAATATCTGCAATTTTTTTTTCTTCTAATTTTACCATAAGATTTATTTCATCTATACAACTTTCATTATTCATGTTTATTTTAATATAGCTATCATCATCTATAAGTCCCCTATTTCTAGGGTGAGTATAATTTTCCAAAATAATTTCCCTTTTAAAAGGAGCTTCCATTCTATCCCTCCTTTATATGTAAAGCTATTATATCATCTCTATTTCCTTTTGCCAATAATTTTACTAATGATAGTATATAAAAATATATGACAAATTTTAAAAACATATTTTATAAAATAACAAAAAAAGGTACTTAAAAAATAAGAAAAACATATATTGATAATAAATAAGAAAGGATGAGAACAGTATGGAAACACTAAAAGTAAGAGCAAAATCAAATCCAAGTGCAGTGGCAGGAGCACTTGCAAATGTATTTAGAGAAAAAGGAACTGTAGAAATGCAAGCAATTGGGGCTGGAGCACTAAATCAAGCAATAAAAGCAATTGCGATAGCAAGAGGATTTGTTGCACCATCAGGAAAAAATCTAATTTGTATACCAGCTTTTACAGATATTGTAATTGAAGGAGAAGAAAGAACTGCAATTAAACTTATTGTAGAAGCAAGATAACTTTCTTTGCTTATTCAAAAATTTTTTAAAACACGATATATTTATCGTGCTTTTTTATAAAAAGATTTTAAAAGTATCATAAGGATAGAAAAGGAATATGGAGATAGCAAATTTTATTTAGTTGCAAAAAATCCCGATGTATTTAAAAGTATGGGATTCAATATCATACAGTGAGAGGAAACATATAATTTTTTTTGAATGCTTTTCATGTCCCAATTTCACAAAAAAATGGTTTCCCTTCCTCCACATGTTCTTTGCACATTTGAAGTTTTTCTTCTAAAGTTTTTTCATAAAAAAAAGACTCCTTCCAAGTTAAAGAATATATTTTCTTTATACATTCTTTTTCTAACTTTTCGAAGCCATTTCAGTTTTCAATGGAGCGAATGGCGTAGATATCTACAACTTTTTTCACTTCTTAACGATTTGATATATAAAATATCAACCATTAACGATATTTTAGCACAAATTTGCCTTTATGTCTCGAAAAAATAGTTGATTTTTGATAAAATACTTATAGAGGTGAATAACTATGAGGCGTTTTCTTTATCTGAATAATGATTCAGTATATTCTTATATTTCGCAAATAAATGATGGACTACCTACAAAAGTTACTAATACAAATAGTTTATTAAAAGAAAATGGAAGAGAAACAAAGGCTAATATTGATGGAGAATTAGATGTTGATTTAAAACTTTTAGGAAAAGGATTAGGTGTGGACTTAAGTGCAGATATTGGAGATGTTGTTTCAATGTCCACTACTAATCAACAAGCCAATTCCATAGAGAAAAAAATTTATGATGAAGCATTTAATAAATTAGAAAAACATTTAAAGGATAGTTCATTAATTAAAACTGATGAATTGATAATTGGAGATTTTTTACAGATTAAGGATGAAATGTTTATTGTGGACTTAGAATATTATAAAAATATTTTTTCTAATGATACAGTACTAGAATTTGTAAAAAATA
Source organism: uncultured Erysipelotrichaceae bacterium (assembly GCA_951801995.1). Classification (GTDB taxonomy): domain Bacteria; phylum Bacillota_I; class Bacilli_A; order RF39; family UBA660; genus RUG12867. The sequence continues at coordinate 14,924 of CATOOY010000001.1, read as the reverse complement.
GTGAAATGGAAGAAAAATTTAAAGAATTAAGTCAAAATATCGAAAGTACTGGGAATGGTAATAAGGCAGAATATGAAAAAGAAAAATTAAAAAGAGAAATCAAAAAACAAGTTGATTTAGAATATGAGGGAGTTAGGAAGATAATAGATGCTATTTTTAATATTGTCCCTTATAATAAGTTTGGAATTATGGGAGATTATTTAATTGTTTTGGATGATGAATATTTTAGAGATAAAACAAAAGTTGTTGCATATAAATATGGTGGAAAAATGACTATGCTAGGATATTTAACTAACATTGTTAATAATGATATAACTCAAGATAATAGCAATATTTTTAGAACTTTTCCAGCTATGATTAATACTTTTTTGTTAGGATTTTTCAATAAAACTGAAATAAAAATAATACATCCTGTTGCAATATACTATTAAAAATTAGGAGATGATAATTGTGGATGTTATTAAAACAATAGATTTATGGACAGAACAACATGATAATCATTATGAATGCTTTAATGGAGCTTTTGTTGATGGATTTGAAAACAAAAAAATACCATTTAATGAGTACAAAATAATTAAGAATTGTAATTGTATAATAACTGTTAATAATCAGGATATTAATATCAATAATAAACATAATGCAATAGTTTTTTATAATGAAGGTATACCTGTAAGACTCATGGTAATGAATAAAAGTACTGATGTTGACAAATGTATTACGGTAGCATTATCTCAACACTTTAATGCTTCTACTTTAAATGATTATTATGATAAAAACAATATAAAATCAAAATTAATTGATATGAATGAAGAGCCAATTTTCAAAGATACTGATAATACTAAATCTGAAACAGATGTTGGATCTTGTGATAGATGGAATTTATTATATTGTATGTTAAAAGGTAGTTATACTGAAAGTGATACTTCTTATGGTAATTTTCAAAGTGATAAATATGAGTTTATTCCGAATATATTTATAAAATATGAATTATCAACTGATACTGAAAAGTTTGAAATTGAACATAAATGTGCATTTATCAATACTATAAAAACTAGATTAATTCCTATACAGGAAAATTCTCCATTAACAAAATAATTACGAGGAGGAATGATAATGAAATTTTTAAAAAGTTATTTTAAGGATTGGAATTTGTTTGAAAAATTATATTTATCTATTGGAATATCGTTAGGAATTCTTTCTTCAATGATATTTCATGGTACAGCAATAGTTTCTTTATATACAATTACATATTTAACAACTGCAATATTAATGTCTAAAGGTAAGGTTGAATCTTATTTTATAGGATTTTTTAGTGTATTCTTTTATGGTATAGTTTCTTATAATCAAGGTTATTATGGCGAGTTATTAATTACAATTTTTTTGACATTTCCAATAATGGTTATTGGAATAATTAGTTGGCTAAAACACCAAGATAAGGAAGATGATGTTGTAATTATTAGTTCCTTATCTAAAAAAGAAATTATTACTGTTTTTGCATCTCAATTAGTTCTATTCTGGGGGTATTATTATCTGTTAAAAGCATTTAATACAGATTTATTAGTAATAAGTTCTTGTTCAATAGTTACAAGTGTACTAGCTAGTTATTTTGAAGCAAGAAGAAGTGAATTATCACTATTTTGCTATATAGCTAATGATTTAATTATTATAACCCTTTGGTTAATTCCTATAATTAATGGAAACACTTCTTTAATATCTGTTCTTACAGGACCAATACTTTTATTGGTAAATGACATTTATGGTAGTTATAATTGGAAACGATTGAAAAATATTCAAAAAGAAAAAGGTATAGCACAATAAAAAGATGATAGAGAACTCTAACACTCAATATCATCTTTTTCTATTACAGATTTATTTTTATTATTTGTATTTTTGTTATCTTGAAGAAGTTTGAAATTTTCATCATCCAAAGCCCCATGTTCATATAATTCTTTAGCAAATTCCATATATTTTTCTTTATCTTTATTTCTATAAATTCTATCCATAAGAAATTTAACAAGATTGTAAATTAAATTTTTAAGATGTTCTAAAGTTGATTTTAATAAACTGTTGACAATCCAATTTAAAAGATTCTGATGAAGCCATAATCTCGCTACATATCGGACATTTTACTAATCCTGAAAATAAATGAATAAACTCTCCATAGTTTGAATGCTTATTTTTAACTAAGACATTTCTAGTAGCATTCCAAGTAACTTCATCAATAATTGGTTCACAATAGTCTTTTACTCTTAAAATATCTTGTGTTTTTCTTTTATATTTTCCGTATTCAAATACACCAATATAAATAGAATTTGTTAGAATTTTATAAACTCTATCGCTTCGCCATTTACCAGTCTTTAAATAGGCATTATTATCTTCCATAATTGTAGCAATACCTCTAGTAGAGTTTCCCTCTTGGCATAGTTTAAATATTTCCTTTACAACTTGGGCTTCAATAGGCTCTATTTCTAAATGCCCTGTATCTTTGTTTCTAGTATAGCCATAAGGTGCTTTACTAGGGTGGATTTTTTCTAAAGCCATTTCTTCCATTGCTCTTTTAGTTCTCGCACCAATTTCTTTTCTTTCTCTTTGTCCAAATACTAAATTCATACCGAATATCATTTCACCATTAGCAGTAGATACATCATAAGGCTCGAGTATTAACTCTATTTTAACATCGTGTTCTTCACAATAATTTAAAAGCCAAAAGCCATCATAGTTGTTTCTCGTAAGTCTATCTACTTTAATAGCAATTAACTTATCAATCTTTTTAGACTTAATATCTGCAAGTAGTCTCTGCATTTCTGGTCGCATTAAATCTTTTCCAGAATGTCCTGCGTCATTATAAACATCTACAATACTATAATCGTTTTTCTCACAATATTCTTTAATCATACGAAGTTGTGAATCAATAGAATAACCATTATCTCTTTGATCGTCTGTACTAACTCTTACGGAACACATATACCGTATTATTTTAAAACTCTGGATATCATCAATTTTGATTACAAAATAAATACCAATATCACTATTGGTACTCAAGCAGAACAAGAAAAAGTCCATATTGATAAATTAGATATAACTTTATCATTAGGGCTTTAAAATAGCATAGTTCAAATTAAAATAAATAATTGTTGAATAGAAAAAGAAATTAGAATTTAATTAACTAATTTCTTTATTTTTTTTCAAACATTGTTCTTGAAGATATTTTCTTTTGATATGATCTTACTGGAACACCATCAATTTTTGCTCCCTCTGGAATACCAATTTCTTTTCCAGTTTTATATTTGACAAAATCTTCTATATTTTCATCAACTAAACCAATCAATTCAAAGGGAACACCAATTTGTTTTGCTATCAATTTTCTTGTAGTATCACTTAATTGGTAACCATTCATTTGTGTTCTTGGCTTACCAAATACAATTAGTTCATCTATTTCGGCATCATCAAAATAACTTCCATTCATAAAGTTTTGTATGTCTTCCTCTTTATTAACAAAAGACCATTGTAATGATAAAGTTCTTTCATCATCATCTTTTGTTGTGTAAAACACAGTTGGTTCACCATATTGTTCACTTAACACTTCATAAAAATTACTTAAAGCTGCCAATTTTTCACCTACCGAATTATTACGTGAGCAAAATGAACCAATTCCAATTCTTAAAAATCCTTCTTTACAAAATTTATAATAAAATGATAGTCCATCTCCATATGGATGATAATGTTTACTCTCAAAGTCAGAAAAATACGATCCACTAATTACCTCTTGCTGTATGCTTCCGTAAAAATCAATTTTACTCCCCATTTTGTTCTTTAAATATCTTGCTAGTTCAAGACAATCATCAGCATTCGAATATATTTCAGCCATTTCAAAAACCTCCCTTGTATTAAGTATTATACCACAAAATATGTATTTTTTATATATATTATAATGACTCAAAAAATTATTTATATTATTTGGTTATCAATAATCTAGACTAGTACCTAGTTTAATAAATATATTATAAACAAGTAGCAAATAAGTTTTAGAGCAACTTTTTTACCGAAAAATATCAGACATTTTATCCTTATTGACTATAGAAATCTGAGTGATACAATATAGTAGAATATGAAAAAATTGTATCTAATAGTGCTATTTTTACTGTAAGTAGTGCTTTTTTCATATTCAAACTTCTACATATTTATCAGTAATTTTCTTCAAAAGTATGGCCATACTTACGGCCATAAAATCTTTAAATTTTCTAAAAAATATAGCCGAAATTTTAGAAAATTCACATTGAAAAAGTGTGTACGATTGTTAAACACATTTTGGAAAGCCTTTATTTATAAGGGTTTCTAAAAAAGCCAAAGTTAACGATTGTATAACAAATATTAAAAATGTAAACACTTGTGTTTTCTCTAACTCCTTATGAAATAAGGGAAAACTAGCCACTGGCTAGTTGTTTGTAAACAAGTTTATCCTGCTTTTCTTTTGTTGTGATTATTTTGGAAAAAATGAGTTTTTAATGGCCATAACTTCGGTCATAAGTATGACTATTATTTTTCATATTTTTACGATTTTGATAGCTATGATTTAGTTATCTTTTTTTGTTTGTAGGGCTGTATAAAATAACTAAGTGCGTTATAATTTTTTTAAGATATTTTAAAGAAAGTTGGTGCGTAACTATGACATGAATTGTTTAAGAATTTAAAGGGGGTAATAATTTATGCAAGAAAGAAGTGATAAAAAATTAAAATATTTAAAAGCTTATGTGGCAGAAATTGCTATGCTAGAATTTATCAAAGATAATAATTTAATTGATGTTAAACAATATAAAAAAATCAAAAATAAAATTGAAAATGAATATGCAAAATATAACAAACTAAACAATTCAGAATATAGTTTTGCGTGATAAAAAATATTTGAAATATGCTATTATTCAACAATTAGGAAAGGAATAAATGAATAATAATGTTGAAGTAATAGCACCAACTTCTAAAACAATATGCTTAAAAGGAAATGTAAAATATAAACTAATTCGTACTTGTGCTTATTGTCGTGTTAGTACAGACAATGAAGATCAGAAAACAAGTTATGACTCACAACGAATCCACTATAAAAATATGATAGAAGAAAATCCTGATTGGGAATTTGTAGGAATATATGCTGATGAGGGTATAACTGGCACTCAAACAAAGAAAAGAGAACAATTTAATCAAATGATGAATGATGCTTTAAATGGTAAGATTGATTTAATATTAGCTAAGTCTATATCAAGATTTGCTCGTAATACAGTTGATACTTTAAATTGTGTAAGACTGCTTCGTGAACATAATGTAGATGTTTATTTTGAAAAAGAAAACATCCATACTCTAGGTTTATCCAATGAATTATTTTTAACTTTATATAGTGCTTTTGCTCAAGCAGAAAGTGAATCTATTTCAGAAAATGTAAAAGCTGGTGTTCGTATGAAAATGAAACGTGGCGAATTGGTCGGTAAGTATGCTCCATTTGGATATTTATACGATAAGGAAAAAGATATGATTTATCCAGATGAAAGTAAAAAAGATATTGTTACTTATATTTTTGAAGAATATTCAAAAGGTGTAGGTTTTAGAACAATAGCACTTAATCTAAATAATCTAGGTATACCTAGTCCATCTAATTTAAAATGGTGTCATGCTTCAGTCAGAAGAATAATCATCAACGAAAAATATGTAGGAGATTTAAAAACTGGTAAATACTATACTGAAAATGTATTAACTCATAAAAAGAAAGTGAATTATGGAGAGAAAGAACAATACTTTACTTCTAATCATCACGAACCTATTATTTCACGTGAATTATGGGATAAATGCCAAGAAATACTGACCATCAGAAGCAAAATCATTAAACCAGATGGCAATAGAGATAAGTTTAGTAGGAAATATCCATTTAGTAGTAAAATCTTTTGTGGAATATGTGGAGAGCGTTTTATTAGGCGTTCTTATAAAATCAGAAATAGTGGTAAAGAAGTTGCTTACTGGATATGTAGAAGTCATCGAAATAAAATTGATTGCTCTAACTTAATTCATTATAAACAAGAAGAATTAGAAGATATATTTGTAATTGCTTATAATAAATTGTTTCAAAATAATGATAAATATATCCATTCATTTATGAAAAAAGTAAATAAAGTTATCAACGAAAAACAAGACAATCTTAATCATAAAAAAATAGAAGATGAAATATCTAAATTGGAAAGCAAATTATCTAATCTAATTGACTTACAACTTGAGGGATCTATTTCAAAAGAAATATTAAATCAAAAAAATCTTGAAATTTCCAACAAGATTAAAGAGTATGAACAACAATTAAAAGATACTGAAAATATAGAACTTACTAGAAAACAAAAACTAGAACAAATTGGTAAAATTTCTAATACCTTAAAACAATATAAAGGTCTTACCAAATTCAATGAAGAAGTGTTTAATAGTTTAGTTGATAAGATTATCATTGGCGAAAAATTAGATAATGGAGAAGAAGATTTTTACAAGATTAAATTTATTTTAAAAACTGGAGAGTTAATCAACGAAAACCTTCCAAATGGGAAACTGGATATTGGTACAAACTTTGGAAAATATGGTTTTACAATAACTAAACGAGAACTAGAAAAAAAAGAGGATAATGTGTCTGCCTATGTATTACAACGACACTCTTACATATACTGCACATCTCATAAATAATCATCTCCTCACTTGTTTCCTCACTGAAAAGCAAAATAGCAAACACTACATTGAGCATTTGTTAAATTTATCCTCCCATTTGTTTCCTCACTAAAATGGAAAAAGTGAAGTCTAAACTTTAAATTTTTTTAAAATTTGTGTAATTTCTTTCAAATTATATTTTTGATTATGCTCTTTAATATAAAATGGCTTATTAGATATTTCATTAACTTTATATTCTAGAATTGTAAGAGTAGTAGGATATGTAATTGAGTATTCAGTAGGTTCTATAACCTGTAAATTGGTATGTAGAATATGTTTTATTGCACCTTTTTTAACTTTGTAAGTATAGCCTTTAATTACTTCTAAGATTTCAATATTTGGTTTTAATGTTTCAATAGTTTTAAATTCCAACATCAAAAAGTCCTCCTTCCTAGAAAGAGAACTAAAGTTTTTTATATAAAATAAAAACTCACAAACTTTCATTAGTCCGTAAGTTGTTTTCAATTGGAGCGATTGTTTGCTAGGTTATGAACACCTACAAACACGAAATTCATAATAACTTGATAAATATAATTATATATGATTTTTATTTTACAATCAATAGTTATAAAAATTTATTCTAAAAAAGTGATTTATTTATGCTTAATTAGCAGAAAAAACAGTCAATTAATGGTATAATATTATTGGTGGTAATATGCGTGAAGAAATACTTAAAAAAGTAGATATTTTATATACAATGTGGAAAGAAGGAAGTCTTGGCGGAGAAATAATGCCAGAAGATGAAAATCCACATTTAGATAAATCTTCATTAGAAAATTATTTATATTTTACTTTGCCAATGGCACTTAATTATCAAAGAAATTCTTATACTTTATGGGAAAGTGCAAACAAAACATATCAAGATGAAAAAACAAAATTTGTTTTTAATCCACATGAAGTTATAAATAGATCGTTTGAAGAAGTACAATATGCTTTAACAAAATATAAAGTTGCTTTACAAAAGATTAAGCAAACTGAAATATGGATAAAGCTATGTAATACCTTTGTAGAAATGTTTAATGGAGATATTAGGAATTTGTTTAATGAATTAGATAATGATGTTGATAAAATAAGAGATTTTATTCAAAAGACCAATAAAACTAAATTTCCGTATTTGTCAGGCACCAAAATTTGTAATTATTGGTTATATGTTATTTGGCAATATACTGATAGAAAATATAAAAACATTGAAAATCTGACAGTTGCTCCAGATACTCATGTTTGTAAATCTACTTATAGACTTGGATTAATTACTGAAGATGAACTGAATTCGAGTAATGTTCAATTAATTGTAATAGATAGATGGAATGAATTATTTAAGGATACAAAATATAAGCCTATTGATATTCATACAGCATTATGGTTGTGGAGTAGAAATGGGTTTAAGGAGTTGAAAAAATGATAGATGAAATTAAAGAGCAAGTATATAATTTATTAAATCAAGATAATTCTGGTCATGGAATGGATCATATAGATAGAGTTCTAAGATTGTCTTTAACTTTTGCAGACAAAGAAAAAGCTAATATTACAGTAGTATCTTTGATAGCTTTACTACATGATGTTGATGATTATAAATTATTTGGTATGGATAATGCTGAAAATTTAACTAATGCTAAGAGTTTTATGAATAAAGCTAAAGTAGATGAAGAAATTCAAAAGCAAGTTTTATCTGAGATTAAATGTATCGGATATAGTAAATTATTAAAAGGATTTAGGCCAAAAACTATTGAAGGTAAAATTGTTTCTGATGCTGATATGTGCGATGCTTTGGGTGCAAATGGCATTTTAAGAGTTTATACATATAGTATGAAAAATGGAAAGCCATTCTTTGATAAGAATATATTTCCAATTGAAAATATAGATGCTGAAAAATATACAAGAAAATGTGCTGATAGTAGTGTCTGTCATATTTTTGAAAAGATATTAAAACTTAAAGATTTAATGTTGACTGATTCTGGAAAAGCAGAAGCCCAATCTAGACATCAAATTATTGTAGATTTTTTACATCATTTGTTTGAAGAAGAAAATGTGCCTGAATGGACAAAATATTTGGATGAATATTTAAAATAAAATTGCGGGAGGTTTTGGTTATAAAAAAATTAGATGCGGAAAAATATATTAGTGAATGCATGGAAGAAAATCCAATTACTTTAACAGATAAATTAAGGAATTCTAAACAATTTAAAAATCTAACTGATTATCAACTATTCTTAAATAGCAATTTAAAGACTTATGTGGGAAAAATTGAAATTTATGCCAGTAGACTAAATGAAGAAATTGAAAGATTAGAATCTTTAATTACTACTGTAATTAATTATGAGAGTGAAGATAGAGTAAAAAATAATATTGAAAGCGATATAAGGAGTAAGTTACATCTAGATTATAATCGTCGAAAAGATATACCAATAATTTTCACTGATTATTTAAATAATAATTTGCCCAACTATTCCATCAGTACATTGACATTTATATATGATAAGTATGAACAAAAAGGTTTAGATTGTTACATAAGATTGTTAACTCGCGAAAATACACTAACTTCAAGTATAAATAATAGTGATGAAATAGAACGAGAAGTGGCTTTTATTTATTTAGGACTTAAAATAGGACAAATAGATTATAAGAATTTAACAAAACGCTCTTTTTCAAAGAAGGAAATTGAAAACTTATTAAGTGTATATTCTCAATCAATTAATACTATAAATCAGGAAAAGCAAGAATATGTCTCATATCTATCAGAAATGAAAGAACAAGAATCAAATTGGTTTAAAACTGTACAAGAAGATTATAATGATTTTAGTGATAGTTCAAAAAGACAAGTTGATGATTTTATTAATGAAGCAAATGATAGATTAGAAACACTTGAAAAAACTTATGCTGAAAAATTGAAAGTAGAAAAGCCAGCTGAACATATGCAAAATGAAGCAAATAAATACAAAAAGGAAGTGAAAAAATATAGTATTATTGTTGGATTTATAGTCGCAATTATTATTCTTTTATTATATTTTATAATTACTCCTAAAATTGAATTTGGCAATAAAACATTGTTAGAAATTACTATATTTGATAATAATATTCCTATTTATACTAGTTTAATAATAATTTCAATTATAACATTGACATTATATTTTTTACGAATTTTTGTAAAATTGTTAATTTCCTCAAAACATTTAGAAACAGAGTATAAACAAAAATATGCATTAACTTATTTTTATCTTTCTTTAATTAATAATGGTAATTTAACTGATGAAGAAGTAAATAATAAAATACTTGCATTGTTGTTTTCAAGTCCAGATACTGGATTGATAAAAGGCGATAATTCTTCATCAGATATGGAAAAAATATTATTAACATTAATAGGAAAAAAATAATATATGTAGTGGACCTATATTATAATATATGGTCCTCCTTTTTTATTATGTTTAATATATTTTGCTTTTTGAAGTGCTAACTTATATTTTTCTAGTTCTTGTAAATAAGACTTTCTAAAATATTTTTCATTAAGCCATTTAACACCTTCAGCTTTTACATAAACTTTTCCATTCTTAGTGTATTTTAGAGGATAAGAAAAATGTTGTTGCATTCGATAAGTTGCTACTCCAATAGAGTTTTTACTTTTTCCAAAGTATTCTCTTAAATCATATAGTGAAATATCTTCATAATGTATTTCACTATGATCTAATTTAAATTCTTGTTCAAGTCTTAATATTTGTTTTTCAAAGAATGCTATTTCTAAATCTAAATAATAACCGTTCTTATTGAAATAAACTTCCTCTAAATATTCCACAAATTCAAGATTTAAGTAAAGACAAACTTGATCGTTTAGAGGATGTCTTAGATAAGTCCAATCTTCAAGTGGATGTCGTTTATAAATCCTCTTAATTATTTTCTTTAAATCATCATAAGTTAAGTTATATTTTTTAAGTGTATAGTAATTATCTTGCCATTTAAATTCCATTTATTTTCTCCTTTCTTTTGACTTTAATACTTTGAGGTTACTTAATATATAAAAATAAACTATCAAGCATGGTGTCTACACACCCATTTTCTTGTTAGGGGACACCCCTAAGACCCTTTAAAATTGGTCTCCGACGGATCAATTTTTTTTCATAAAATTGATGAATATCATTAATTATTTTTCAATATATTTATTACTTATTTCTTCTGGCACTTCAAATAATTTTTGAATATCTTTTTCATAATTTTTATTCTTTAATAATACATCTAATAGAAGAAAACTTGATATATCTTTTGCGTTTTCTTTAAAATATTCTAATACTTGTGGTATGACTATTTCAAAGAAATAATTGATAAAATTCACCTCCTTTCAAGTAACAAAAAAAGAGCAATTTCTTGCTCAATTATAGTTAAAAAACATTGTTTTTTTATTTTTTAGAACCAATATACATTGCATGTCCACAAGTTTCTATTAGTTCTTTTGACTCAGATGTATCATCTACAAGTTTAATTATCTCATTAAACATTTCTTCATCTTGAATACTATATAAATTATCTTCTTTTTCATAAGCAAATCCTCTTATTGATGAAATGGAAACCTTGTTAAAATTATTTTTATTAAATAGTTCTTCTATTTCACTTGAAGTAGGATAGTATCCTTCTTGAAAGCCTTTATTTGAACTATTATTGAACTTTCCTGAGTTGAATACCTCTTTAAGATTCTCTCTGTTTACTTGTTCTGGATGTCTGAAATACCTATCTATAATTGCTATACTGCCAGCAAGATAAGGAATAAAACTAGCAAAAACTAATCCATCTTTTTTAAGAACTCTGTATACTTCTTCTAAGCATTTATTTCTTTCTTGTTCTTCTAGTAAATGATATAAAGGACCAAAAAGCAAAACTACATCAAATTGTTCATCATTATAAATACTTAAATCTACAGCATTTACAACATCACATGAAATTATATTCTCGTTAGGATTTTTTGATAGTTTATTATTTGCTTGTGAAATTAATGTTTCGGACAAATCAGCCAAATACATCTTGTATCCTTTTTCTGCTAATGGAAAAGTATATACTCCAGTTGCTCCTCCTAAGTCTAATATCGTAGCAGAGTTAGGTAAATATTTTTGCAATTTTTTCATAGTCATTTCAAACTCAAGCCTACCACTATTATCATTTATAAGTCTTTCATCCTCATTAAAAATATTATAATATTCTCTTACTCGATCAAAATTTGTCATCTTATTTTCCTCCTATATTTAAGAATATTTTATCATATTTAGGCATTTATTGATAGTACGGTTAGAGATTCTTTTTCAAATTTGTGTTCTTTCTTATTAGGGATTATTTGTAAAATATTATCTTTTCTAATGTCATCAATATTCAATAACTCTTTATCAATATTAGTTGATCTAATCTTATAAAACTCACTTAATGACTTTATATATTCATTTATTTGTTCTTTTGTTTTTTCATTAGATAGAATAAGGTCTTGTTTATCTATGTTGATAACCATATCAAAGCAATCATTCCGAAATAGATAACCAAAATTTTCTAATTCTTTACTATTAATATTTATGTTTTTAATAATAATTTCTTCTTTATCTTTAGAAACTTCAATATTATCAATATACTTGTTAATAAGGTCATACTTTTGCTCTTTAGTAAGTTTATTCCATAAACCATTTTTTCTAACATAGTAAGATTTATATTTCATTTTTTCAATTTCTTTTAATGTGCTAAATAATCTTATATCATCTATATGATCTAAATTTTCATTAGAAAATTGTAAATCTTTTAGTTTCAATTCTATATCTTGTTTTTGAGTAGTAATACTATCTAATTCATCTTGAAACACTTTGAGTTCAATATTGCCTTTAACAAAAGCTGTTTTAATTCTTTGCTCTTGATTATTTAATTCTTTTAACGTCTTGTTATATCTTTTAATCTCTTTATCAATATCTTGGTTTAAAAATGGTTTAAAGGTATTATCAATAAGTAAGAAATAATCTAACATATCATTTAAAAATAACATGATTTTATCTTCTAATTTATTCTCACTAATAGTCATTCCACAATTATTACATTGGTAGTAAATATACTTTCTTTTACTTTTTGAAGAACAAGAAGTACCTCCCATAATCTTTTGGCAACGAGAACAAACGACACTTTGCATGAAAATATAAGTATATTTCCTTTTATAGTTCTTTTGATTTTTTTCTTTTTGTTTTTGCACTATTTCAAATGTTTTCTTATCTATAATAGCAGGGCATACATCTTCAAAAAGAATAGTTTCTTCATCTTTTACTCGTTTCTTATGTTGATAAGAACCAACATAAATATAGTTAGATAGCATATTATCGATGGTAGTTGTTCGCCAGTTCTTATTTAATACTTTTTCTTCATTAAATGTTTTAACGATAGAACAGACTGAATTTCCTTTTACATATAAATTAAATATTCTTTTTACAATTTCACTTTCTAAATCATCAATAACTAATTCTTTATTAACTTTTCTATAACCGAGTGGAGCCTTTCCAGAGAAATGTCCTTTTTTTACAGCCCCAGTTAATCCAAATTTAGTTCGTTCAGAAGTTCTTTCAATTTCTAGTTGAGCAAGTATAGTAAGCATTCTAATAAAGAATTTACCATTAGCAGTTTCAGTATTTATTTCTTCAGCCACACTTTCTAAACTACAATGATATTCTTCAAGTAGGGAACATATTGTCTCTAAATCTTTAATAGAACGAGTAAGTCTATCTAATTTATAAACAATAATCTTGTTTATTTTCCCATCTTTCATATCTTGCATCATTTCTTGAAATTTAGGGCGATTGGTATTCTTAGCTGAAACACCTTCTTCACGATAGACTTTGTAAATCTCATAATCCTTAAAATCACATAGTTTTCGTAGTTTGTCTTCTTGTTCATCTAAACTGTGTCCAAATCTGCTTTGATCCTCTGTTGAAACACGAGGATATAAACCAACAACAATTTTTTCGTTTTTCATTCCATTCTCCTTTCAATTTTTAACACGAAAAAACACAAGAGAATTTCCCTTGTGTATAAAGATAAGACCTATTTTTACTACAATACCATAATACCACATTTTAAGCGGAATGTAAACGGAAGACCAAAAGAAATTGATACTCATTTTGCCCAGTGTTTATAAGGGTTTGTAGAAATTTCAAAAAAAATTATTTTTCCAACATTTTGAAAATCAAAAATTTGATGCTTTCCATCGTTACATTTTGCATAGTTGATTTATCATAAAAAGTAGGATTATTTTCATAATTGATTATTACAAAATAATTACTATCATTACTTATTACCATTTGATGTGGCTCATGAATAGAAAGATTGGTATTTTCAAAATGAATATATTTACCACCAATAAAACCAATATGTAGTTTTGAAATATCTTTTAACTTTAATATCTTATCTTTAATAGAAGAGGGAAACTCTAATTGTTCTATGGATACTTTCATGAGTTATACCTCCTTCCAAGCATGAAAAAAGTCCATAATATCAAGTATTATGAACTTTTTATATCTAACCGAACTATTTAGGTGTTCGGGCAATTCCAACATTGGAGCAGATGAGGAGAATCGAACTCCCGTAGTCAGCTTGGAAGGCTGAGGTTCTACCATTAAACTACATCTGCATTAAGTAGACATTATTAATTATAGTGTAATTTTTATTAAAAGTCAATCCCTAAAATAAAAAAATGTAATAAATATGTAAGTTTGTATTTCTAAAAATTTATATATTCTACACATTTTATCATGAACTAAAACTATTTGAAATAGCTAATATACTAATTTTACCATAAAATCGCTTAAAAAGCACTTTCAATCAAAAAGTGCCTTAAAACAAAACTGCATATTAACTATACATCACTTAATTTATCATAAAGGAACTTTTCAAACATTTTTAATCCATACTCTTTATTATAATAATTAGGAAATTCATTTAAATGAGCCAAAGCAATTTTAGCTGTTACAATCAAATTATCATTTGTCACATTCGTTTCAGGATGAACAAATCCATGTTCTAATTCAATATTAATCCCCTCTAAAAACTCCTCAGGTGTAAAATTAGTAAAATCAATCCCCAATACTTGTGCTGCATACATTGCATCTTGCATACAAAACATATTATCACCATTATAATATATGCACATTATTTTAATTTTGATATTATAATTTCACAAATTTATCCTTAAAAATAAATTT